>NZ_JBFULH010000255.1:0-6019 GCF_056400445.1 Pseudomonas sp. P5_B2
CCTTCACACCATCGCCGCGCATATAGAGCATGCCCAGATTACCGACGGCGAGCGCATCGCCTTGCGCTGCTGCCTTGCGGTACCACTGATTGGCCTGCGCAAAGTCCACGGCAGTGCCATGACCGTTTTCATACAGCACACCGAGATTGTATTGCGCGTTGGAGTTGCCTTGCTGCGCAGATTTTTCATACCAACTAATTGCTTGTGTTTCGTCCTTGGCGACCCCGATGCCCTGCTCGTACATTAGAGCCACATTGAACTGGCCATCGGCGTTGCCTGTGTCCGCAACGGTTCTAAATTCCTTAAATGCCAGCGGCAAGTCACCGGCTTGATAGGCCGTAACGCCTTCCTCTAAGCCGGCTTGCGCCGGTCCGCTCAGGAAGCTGAAGATCGTCACGAGCGCTAGGGCTGTGGTGGGGTGAAGTATTCGATTCATCGCTATCATGTGAAAGTCTCTGGTTCGTTGGTGAAGACCGCTGATCTATGATTAACACTTCTAATGACAACCTGAGACAGACCACGGTTTAGGCTGTTACGGTTTGATCGTGGTCTATCCCTCGATATTACTGCCCTCACATCTCTTTCGCGGAGCTTCTCCGGTCTTACCGGCCACCTCTCGCTACCGCCCAATGCCAAGCCTTCGCCCCCGCAATTCTGCAAGTTGCGACCGGCTGCTTTTGGCCCAGAGTGTGTAAAAACGCATTCGGACCTTGTCGGCGCGAAGAGCCGACGGCCGTTCGCTGAGTTATTTCGCTTAAAGCACCCTAGTTGATCAGTATCGCATCGGAGCTTTTCAGCAAGCTTCTACAGCTATCCAGGTCATCCAGAACGAACCTTTTCAGGCCGACAGCTCCTCCATCAAACCATTGGCTCCAACGATCTTCATGACCCGTTTCAAGTTGTAGGCAAGCACGTTCAAGCTCCTCTCTGCACTTACCCCGGCCAGCTTTCGCGTCAGGAAATGCTGTGCACTGCGACCTCAGCGCACAGCCCTGGCATTTCGAACTCCGGTTAGGCTTCTCGCTCAGGCGTCGGCTCGACTGAATGCGGTTGAGATAGCCATAGATGTAGATCTTCAACAGGACTGCGGGGTGGTAAGCGGGACGGCCTGTGTCAGCCGGAATAGCCCCATCAAAACCCAAGGAAACCAGGTTGAGTTCGTCGACAAAAACGTCGACTACGCGCACCGGATTGGTATCGCTCACGTAGTCGTCGAGGCTTTCGGGAAGTAAGGTGCCTTGGCCTCGATGTTCACCTAGGATAAAGCGCTTCATGGGCGATCCCTGCGATAAATTCCTAAGAAATCATAGCAAGGGTTCACGAATGCGTTTTTACACACTCTGGGCCCATTGCTGCCCTTCATGAAGGGCAAAGAATGGCCGATTCTGTTGAAAAAGTCGGATTTTCAGTTCGCCTGAACTCAGGCATGACCACCATCATAGAACCTACTCACCACATTGAGTGGTTTCTCTGCCCTTCGTTGACCTTTGCTGCTCGGTTACTCGTTTGGTTTGAGGGTTTTTGCATAGTGCAGACGCACCCGTCCCGTACCCATCAACCAGATGAGCCGCAACCGCAGGGTATCGCTCTGCTCAACCCATCCTACGAGCTGCTTCGCTGCGGGGCTTCCCGCGCGCAGTGGCTGGTCGGTGGGCACTGGAGCAGCGAAGGCTGCAGTCCCACGCATAGCGTGGGAACGATCAACCTCAATCAAACTGTTTTGACGCGCTGGCGATGCGCTGGTACTTACGCAGCTGCCGGTTAACGCTGCGGATATCCAGAAACAATATCTCTGCGCTGCGCCAGAGCAGCATCCAAGCGGTGACGGTAACGACTCCCACGGGGATGGTGCCTTCAATCCCCAGAGCCGTGCCTCCCAGCGCCAAGGCTAGTGCCAAGCCCAGGAGTGTCAGCGCTACCAGCCGTTGGGTGCGAATATCCCCTCTGAGTTGTTCGCTCTTTTCCGCAAAGGTATTGCTGATCGCTTGCTGCAGGCGTTCTCGCTCATCTTCCGGGCAGCGAATCTGCAGGCACAACTCGGAGTGGTACCAGGCGCTATCCGACAGGTAGTCCACCAGCTCGGGGCTTAGCTTCGGGTTGTCCGGCGAGGCAAACGGATTGAGGTAATCGTGGGTGATCGTCAGGTCGATTTTTTTAGTCATAACGTACTTTTACCTGGTTGAGTTGTGGACGGAGGCTTTAGCGTTCGAAGTAAAGCTAGTCGCAAGACAGCTGTTCTGCCTGATCGGCAGTCGCACGCGCTGTTGTAGGAGCGGATTTATCCGCGATGCGTTGGTTCCACGTAGTGTGTGAGTACCGTACAAGGTTGGATCAAGGCCAATGGCTGTCAACCATGCTTTGACTGTTCGAGCGTATTGCCTGGTGGAAAGATGCTCTGAGGCGTGCAATGGGCTTGAAAACAGGAAGTCCTCGTTGAGGAGATGCGACTGATGCATCCATGCCTCCCGAACCACTCGGGTGTGCTCAGTGATTTAAAATTGCACTGGATGCTGGGTTTTCTGCTGCATCACGATGGCCCGTGACGACACATGTTCCCCATGGGCTATGTCTCGGATTCGCAACTTGGTTAAGTCACGGGCACGCAGCTTGCTATCGATGGCCAAGTTGGAGCGCCAAGTCCCTCTCGATCCGTGGGTTTGGGCAACTCAAGCGAAGCGTTGCATTGCATTGCCAGCGATAAGGCTAGTTTGGTGTTGCATAGATACGGCCCCCCCGCTTCTGAAGCCCAATCAATGAGCCGAAACGCCAACACCAAGATCAATCGCTCACCTCTAAGCGGACCCTAAACTCCCCTTTCATCGCCGCAAGCTGCTCGATCCCTGAAATGAAACGGCCTAAGTGAACCAGATCACTGGAGCTCTGAAAGCTTCGGTAGTACACCACCAAATTGCCCCATGGCGCATAGAGCGCAAAATCTCCCACGGATGGCTTTAGCCCGAAGGGAGCCGCAACGGTTGACACCTTACGAGGCGGATAAGCGACTTTTTCGACATTGTTGTAGTCACTGAACTTCAACGTGAGCGGTAACATGGACACAAGATCGCGTGTGGCAGGGTTGTCATTCAGCTCCACCACCGCCTCATAACCTTCAAATTTGAGTTTGAGCCTGGTCAGTGAGGTTGATCTGTCTGGCATGAAAGGCACCTTTTTGCTCGCAGCTGTATGCTCCGGGCTCTCGTGATCCCCTGAGCCCTGCTCCATGGCAGCAGGACTCATCGATGCACAGATTAATATCGCCGAGAGGCTCAGCCACACGGTTGATTGGGCGTTACTTTTCTCATGTCCATATCCCATCCGCTGAGCGTTTCCAGATCTCGTCAGGCTGTCGCGTTCGACTCGGCGAGATGAACTTCAGTGGCACTGCGACCAGCTAGCCAAGCGAGAACAGATGCTGCGACCAGCACGATTGCGCTTAGCTGGAATGTTGCTTTATAGCCGCTTAGATCAAATGCAAGGCCGCCGATGATTGCCCCTCCTGCGATAGCCAGTTGGACAATGGCCACGAGCAAGCCTCCACCGGCCTCAGCATCATCAGGGAGAGTTTGGGCCAGCCATGTCCACCATCCAACGGGAGCAGCAGTCGCCACCAGCCCCCATAGCCCGAGCAACACTGCGGTCAGTAACGGCGATGCACCGAAGGTCATCAGAGCCATCGCTATGACAGCCATTATCAGGGGTATCGCTGTCAGCGTGCGGTAGAGGCCATTGCCCATAAATCTTTCGATCAGAAAGGTTCCGATAAAACCTGCAAGTCCCAGACCCAGCAGCATGAAAGACAATGTTGAAACGCTGACTCCGGTGACGACCTCAAGAAAGGGGCGCAGGTAAGTGAACAGCATGAACTGCCCCATGAAAAATACGCTGACGGCTACCATGCCCAGTGCCACTGGCAACTGCCTCATCAGCCGCAGGGCATTGCCGCTACCTGCGTTACGCTCGACCTTGAAGGTCGGAAGACTTATCAGCAGCCACACGGCCGCAAGCGCTGCGAGCGGAACAACACAGAAAAATGCACCGCGCCATCCTATCAGCGAGCCAAGGAAGCTGCCCGCCGGGGCTGCGATTACCGTAGCGAGAGCGTTACCGCCATTGACAATGGCCAGCGCGCGGGAAACTTGATCAGGCGGCACCAGACGCATTGCGGTCGCCGCTGACAATGACCAGAAGCCGCCGATTGCGATGCCGATCAAGGCACGCCCCAGCATGAATGAGGGGTAGCCTGGAGCGAGCGCGACGACCGTACCTGACACGATCATCAGCAATGTCAGACACAGCAACAGCTTCTTGCGTTCGACGCGAGCGGCGATTGTTGCAATGACCAGGCTTGTGACTAATGCGAATGCACCGGACACGGAAATACCCTGGCCTGCCTGGCCTTCCGTGATGCGCAGCTCTGCCGCAATGGGGGTTAGCAGGCTGACGGGCATGAATTCTGAAGCAACCAACGCGAACGCGGCCAACGACATGGCCAGCACGGCGCTCCAGCCGCGTTTTTCTGTAGTAAGAACAGTCATGGGAACTACCTGTGGTGCAAAAAGTGTGATGGTGTTGCGGGATGACGAACGAGGCGTCGATCGCTTCGGTTTACGCGAACCGCCGACGTCATCGGTACACGTTCGGGCGATTGCCCGAACGTGCTGTTGTTCACTCCGCCAGCGTCGCGTTGTCGATCACAAAACGGTATTTGACGTCACCCTGGAGCATCCGCTCGTAAGCCTCATTGATTTGCTCTGCACGTATCAGCTCAATGTCAGAAACGATGCCGTGTTCGGCGCAAAAATCGAGCATCTCCTGGGTTTGCGCGATGCCACCGATCATCGATCCAGCCAGAGTGCGGCGTTTCATTATCAGGTTGAACACGTTGGGCGATGGATGCGGCGAGGCCGGCGCGCCCACCAGTGTCATCGCACCGTCGCGCTTGAGCAGCACCAGCAATGCGTCCAGGTCGTGTGGGGCGGCGACGGTGTTGATGATCAGGTCGAAGCTTTTCAGGTGGGCGGCCATTTGCTGTGTATCGCTTGAGACCACCACCTCATCGGCGCCAAGGCTTTTGGCAGCTTCACGCTTCGATTCGGACGTGGTGAAAGCCACCACATGCGCGCCGAGCGCATGGGCCAGTTTGATGCCCATGTGACCCAGGCCACCGATGCCCACCACGCCTACTTTCTTCCCGGGGCCCGCGTTCCAGTGACGCAGCGGCGACCAGGTGGTAATGCCCGCGCACAGCAGCGGCGCAACGGCAGCCAGCTGTGCCTCGGGGTGGCGAATACGCAGTGCGTAGCGCTGATGTACAACGATCGCTTGCGAGTAGCCACCGAGTGTCCAGCCGGGTGCGTCCGGAGTCGGAAAGTTGTAGGTGCCGATCATGCCGTCGCAGTAGTTCTCAAGGCCTTCAGCACACTCTTCGCAATGCTTGCAGCTATCGACGATGCAGCCCACTCCGACCAGATCACCCGGTGCAAATTCGGTGACACTCGATCCAACGGCTGCGACACGGCCGACGATCTCGTGACCGGGCACACACGGAAATTTTGTACCTTCCCATTCGGCACGCACTTGGTGCAGGTCAGAGTGGCAGATGCCGCAATAGGCGATCTCGATTTGCACATCTTCCGGGCCAGGATCGCGACGAGTGATGCGCAAGGATTCAAGCGGTGTGTCGCCCGCATGGGCGCCATAAGCGAAAACTTCCATTGTGGCTCTCCTGTAACAGTTCGACACATTCTCCCGGTCGATCTGCCTCTACCCTAGTGCATTCCGCTTGAATGCTTGCCTAATCCTATGGCGATGCAGGGTGGTGGATAGGAAATGCTGCTTGGGCGCACTAGAGTTCAGTCAACAGGAGCGACCTGACATGATCCCTAACCCCCTGCGCTATGAGTCACCCTTGGCGTTAAACATTGACCCGCGCGTGAGCGAAGCGGGTGACTTCGCCACATCCATACCCGGCCTGTCGCTGTTTCGTCGCGACCAGCCGGCGCCCCCCGCTGTATGCATG
>NZ_JBFULH010000256.1:0-6007 GCF_056400445.1 Pseudomonas sp. P5_B2
CACCCATTCCGACGAAGTTATAGTCATGGCGAACCTGCCAGGAACGTTCCTGAGCGTTGTCGTAGCTGGAGTTGTAGCTGTCGTTCGCCAATGTGCCGCCACTGGAACCGTTGACCCGCATCCACGCGTTGTCTCCGGTGAGCTTTTGCAGGCCGACATAGAACGTGTTGCCGCCCAGCTTGGCGGAGAACAGACCAAAGGCTGTCTTGTTGTCCAGATCACCGGCCAGACTGGCGCCGTTTTCCTTACCGGTGAAAAAGCCCATATTGGCGCCCAGTACCCAGTCACCTACGGGTTGGCTGTGGTTGAGGCTGAAATATTGCTGCTGGTAGATATCTTCAAGTTCGTCGTACCAGGCCCCAACCGTGGTGCGCTTCTCGTTGAAGTTGTATTCACCGCCGCCGAAGTTGAATCGGTCGGAGGTGAACGCAGCTTTTCCGTTCATGGACATATCTTCCATGCTGGAGTCATTGCGCGGGCTGTTCTGCCGGATTTGACCGCCATACAACGACAATCCGCCGATTTCCTGGGAGGTGATCTGCGCACCTTGGAAGGTCTGCGGCAACGAGCGGCCGTCATCCGAACGCAGAATAGGCAGGGTACTGACCCATTCACCCACTTTTACGACCGTCTTTGAAACCTTGGCCTTGGCGGCAACACCCAGCCGTCCGAAATTGTCCGCAGGCTCTCCATCACCATGGACAGGCAAAAGTTGCGTGCCGGCAGTGCCTTTGCCCCCGTCGAGCTTCTGCGAGTAAAGACCCAGAACATCAACGCCGAAACCTACCGGGCCTTGGGTATAGCCGGAACGGGTGTCGAGGATAAAGTTTTGCGTCCATTCCTCAGCTTTGTTCTGTGGATTGGCAGCATTCGGGTAGGCGGGGTTGACGAAGTTGCGATTGATGTAGGCGTTGCGCAGATTGAGCGTGGAAGTCGCGCCTTCGATGAAACCGCTGTTTTCATCGGCATGAACGACAGTTGCCGAAATGGCGCTGAGTGCCAGGGTCAGGCCGATCAATGAGTATTGAGCGGGCACGTTACGGCGCAAAACAGTGTGATGCATGTTGGTTTTCTCGCATTCAATTATTATTTTTTTGGCAGTTTTTTCAGCCTGCGACTGAATTTCAGACGCAGGCGGCTCTGGCAAAAATCTGCCGAGAGACCGCCGTGTAAGCGTTGAGCGAAGAGGGGTGTTAGCTGTTGGACACCTGACGACGCAGCAGGTCGTCAATGGCCCTGATGGCGAGGGGATAACCGTCGGCACCCATGCCGCAAATCACTGCATTAACCGCGCCAGACATGATGGAGTGGCGATGCAGTTCGTCGCGTGCATGGATGTTCGACAGATGCAGTTCAATCAGCGGTGTGCTGAGCAACTTCAGGGCATCAAGTACCGGAATCGAGTGAAACGATAAGCCGGCCGGGTTGATGATCACTGCTGCGCCTTGCTCGAAAGCCTCTTGAATCCAGTCGACCATCACGCCTTCGTGGTTGGTCTGGCGAAAGTCGCATACCAGGTCAAGTTCCTCGGAGAGCCTTTCACTGCGTTGACGAATCTGATCGAGCGTGGTGTGGCCATAGATATGCGGCTCACGACGACCCAGCAGGTTCAAGTTCGGGCCGTTAAGGATGAAGACGGTGCGGTTCATGATCGTCCTGCTGCGTTATTTGGAAAGAAGGGCTGTAGCGGCAGAATCGACCGCGTCAGGTGCCGCTACGGCGTTGAGGTCGACACCGCGGGTTTCAGGACTGATTCGGATCATGGCCAGCGAGATCAGGTTGATCACGACACACAGGGTCACCAGAGGCCACGGCGAGTTGTTCGACTGGGCCATCAGATAGACCGCGATCATTGGCATTGGGCCGCCGATCACCAGGTTGGCGCCGGTGTAGGCCAGTGCGGAACCCGAATAGCGGACCTGGGTCGGGAACGCTTCGGCGAAGGCCACAGGCTGAATGCCGCTCTGAAACTGAACGAAGCCCAGGAACAGCCCCATGATCGCCATGATGGCGGCGACGTTTAGCGTGTTGAGGATCGGGAAGTAGACGAACAGGATCAGCAAGGTCATGCACGAACCAAATGTCAGTGCCTTTTTACGGCCCCAACGGTCGGACAGATAACCACCGGCCAGCGCACCGAAAATTGCGCACATGTTAGCCACCATCAGCGACATGAAGCCGGTCGATTGGCTAAAGCCCAGGTGCTTGGTCAGGTAGCTGAGGGAGAAGATCACGATCAGATAGAACAGCGCAGCGGGCGAGCAGAAGAAAAACATCAAGCGCAGGATGGTTTTGTAGTGGCTGCCGACAGCGGTTTTGAGCGGGCTTTTTTCCTGCTTGATCGGGGTCTTTTTCAAGGCAACGAAAGCCGGGGTTTCATCGACTTTCAGGCGGATGAAGATTGCGACCACCACCAGTACGAAACTGAGGAGGAAGGGGATTCGCCAGCCGAAACTTTCGAACTGCTCGCTCGACAACGTGGCGGCCAGTCCCATCAGCACACCGTTGGCCAAAATCTGGCTGAGTGGTGAGCACAGTCCGAGCATCCCTGAGTAGCGCCCACGTCGATCAGGTGAGGCGTGTTCCAAAGCCATCAGTTGAGCGCCGGTGGACTCACCGCCCAACGCGAAGCCTTGAATGACCCGCAGCAGAACCAGAAGGATCGGTGCCCAGATACCGATCTGACCATACGTCGGCAACAGGCCCATCAGCACCGACGCCAGACCCATCAGGGTCACGGTAGCCAGCATCAGGTTGCGACGGCCCAGTTTGTCACCGAGGTAGCCACAGGTAATCGCGCCCAATGGACGAGCGGCCAGGCCAACACCGAACGTTGCCAGCGAGGCGAGCAGGCCGGCGGTCGGTTCCAACGCCGGGAAAAACAGTTTAGGCAGAATGGTCGCCGAAATCGCGCCATACAGCGTGAAGTCAAACCATTCCAGGGCGGTACCAACGGTCGCGGCGGTCACCGCTTTGCGAGGCATGCGCGAATCATGAGTCTCGTGACTGGTTGTGCTCATTGATGTGCTCGTCGTTATTTTTATGGTTACGGGATACCCATACGATTCCGCTCGGGCCCAGGCGCTGGCAGGAAACGTCGAAGTGAGTAGACGTTACCGCATGTTGCTTGCAGAATAATTATCGAAACACAGACAAATAGATAAGCCAGCCTTATGAGTGAGGATTAATGGAACTGCGTCACCTAAAAGCCTTTGTGGTCGCCGCCGACCTGCAACACTTCAGCCGGGCGGCCGAACAGTTGGGTATTGCACAACCGGCACTGAGCCAATTGATGCGAACGCTTGAGTCCGAACTGGGGCTGGCACTGTTCCGGCGGGAAAACCGCGGGGTGGTGTTGACCGCTGCCGGCTTGGCATTCCTGCCCCATGCGCGCCAGTCCATCGAGTCCAGTGAGTTGGCAACCGCCGCAGCCCAGCGCGCCCGGCGTGGGGAGGTTGGCGAGATCAATATTGGCTATCACTCGGCCTTGTTCGAGGCCAATCTGCCGCAATTGCTGCGCTACTATTTCAGCACGTTTCCCGAGGTGAACGTATCGCTGGTGGATGCGGGTATTCGCGCACAGTTCGACATGTTACTCGACCACAAGCTGGATCTTGCCTTTGCCCGGGTGTTCAAGGATCACCTGCCCGACCGTTTGCGCACCCATCATTTCAGTGAATCCAATCTCGTACTGCTGATGCCGGACAACCATGAACTGGCAGACAGCTTTACTGGGGACTTGGCAACGCTTCGGCACGAGAAGTTCGTTTTCCTGCACGACACCGCGGGTATCGGCTTGACCTCGCACACGCTTCAGGCATGCCGCCAAAACCAGCTACATCCGAAAAACATCATGTACGTCCCTTCGCTGATGAGCATCCCTGGCCTGGTTGCCGCAGGCATCGGCCTGAGCATCGTGCCTGAAACGATGACCCGGTTGACCATGCCAGGCATACGGATTGTGCCGCTGGCTCAACCGGAAATGGTCAGTGAACTGTCGCTGATTTCACGAATAGATGAGCGATCCAGCGCGGTACTGCACTTCATTGAGGAGGCACATGGATGGGGATAACACGATCTGTAGCAGCTGGCGAAGCCTGCGTYCGGCTGCGTAGCAGTCGTAAAACCTGAGATTGCGGTCTTCCTGAAACACCATATCGTCTGATATCACGACTGCTRCGCAGCCGAACGCAGGCTTCGCCAGCTGCTACAGGTCGCGTTACGGCTTAACTGATCGACATTAGCTAAACGTGTTGCACTCCGCATTCGATAGTAAAGTGTCGGGCATTGTCGTAGCTAATCAGGGATGACCAATGTCTCAACACCGCTCAACATTGATCGCCCTGCTGGTAGCGGTCACGTTCTTTATGGAGAACCTCGACGCCACGGTGATAGCCACCGCGCTGCCGGACATGGCCAGGACGTTTGGTGTGCCGGCGGTGGATATGAGCATTGGCATGAGCGTCTACATGCTCGCGGTTGCGGTGTTCATCCCCATTAGTGGCTGGTTGGCGGATCGCTTTGGCTCACGCCTGGTATTCAGTTTGGCGATCGTGCTGTTCAGCCTGTCTTCGTTGATGTGTGGGCTGAGTGACAGCCTGGAAACCTTTGTCGCCGCGCGCGTGCTGCAGGGTATCAGCGGCGCGATGATGGTACCCGTCGGGCGCTTGGCCGTGCTTCGCACCACCGAGAAGAAAGACCTCGTGCGGGCCATCTCTTTTATTACCTGGCCTGGTCTGGTCGCGCCGATACTCGGCCCTCCCTTGGGCGGTTTCATCGTCACCCACGCATCGTGGCCGTGGATTTTCTACCTCAATCTTCCGTTGGGCGTACTGGCCTTGATTGCCGCGCTGGTGTTGATTCCCAAGCAAGACCACGTCATTGCCCGGGCATTCGATTTCACTGGTTTTCTGCTCGCCGGCGGCGCGAGCGCTGCGCTGCTGTTCGGGGTAGAGATGCTGGGGCAAACTCATGCCAATGTGTTGCCGGCACTGTCACTCAGTGGTGCTGGCGTGATACTCGGAGTTTTTGCCTGGCGACATCTGCGTCGGCATGCGCAACCCTTACTGGCGCTGGGTGTTTTGCAAATCCGTACCTTCAGTGTTTGCCTGTGGGGAGGCTCGAWTTTTCGGATCGCCATCAGCACCTTGCCGTTTCTCCTGCCGCTGATGTTTCAACTGGCCTTCGGTCTATCGGCATTGGATGCCGGGCTACTGGTATTGGCTGTCTTCGCTGGCAATCTGGCGATGAAGCCGTTCACCACGCGGGTAATGCACCGCTGGGGCTTTCGTCCGGTGCTGATGTTCAATGGCATTCTCGGAGTGCTGGCGATAGCGGTTTGTGCATTGTTGGATGAGCACATGAGTCGGGTGTTGGTTTTGTTGGTTCTGTTTGTCGGTGGCTTGTCGCGATCCATGCAGTTCACTGCGTTCAATACGCTGGGTTTTGCCGATGTTCCCAAGGAGCAGATGAGCGATGCTTCAACTTTGTTCAGTATGTTCTTCCAACTGAGCATGGCGATGGGGATTGCCACGGGCGCGTTGTTGCTACGTTTCTCCATGAGCATCCATGGCAATACCGGGYACGCAGAGACGGCCGACTTTCAGCTGACGTTCCTGTGGGTTGCCGTGATTGCGGGGATTGCATTGCTCGACAACCTGCGATTGCCCCCGAAAGCGGGCGAGTCGGTATTGCAGCGAGCATAAGAAAACAGACTGGAATTAAGGTGTTGAGCGCTTGCGTCTCAACACCGTGCCGGCGTCGTTAGAAATCGAAGAACACTGTTTCCGATTCGCCTTGAATATGAATATCGAATCGGTAGGCCAGCTTCCCGTCAACCGTGCAGCGCTTGGCGATCAGGGATTCGCGTCGATGGGGCTGTTCGATCAGGTTCAATACCGGATCCTCGGCATTCGCCTGCGGTTCGTCGTCGAAATACAGGCGGGTCTGCAAGTGGATGTTGATGCCCCGGGCAAACAGCGCCACGTTGATATGCGCGGCCATGGGA
>NZ_JBFULH010000257.1:0-6002 GCF_056400445.1 Pseudomonas sp. P5_B2
GCGTTAACCAAGCCCAGGCCGCCGAATCGAACGAAGAGAAGGCCAACAAAAAGGGCGAGGAAGCGGCGGGTTCAAACTCCGGTGCCGATGCACAATCCATGGAAAAAGACGCGGCTTCTTCGAGCGACTCGAAAGACCAGGAAAAAACCAAGTGAATGCAGTCAGCAGAGGTAAACGATATGCACAACGATGACGATGTCAAAGACACCCAAACGAAACCAGATGACCCACCCACAGATGCAGAGGGCATTGATGAAACCCTCACACCCTCTTCCAACCGCACCAAGGAACAGGCTTTAGAGAAGTTTGAAGAGAAAATAGCGGAAATAGAACGCCACGTGGCGGATGGCAACTAGTCGCCCGATCTGCAGTGTTTAACCTTCTGCACCGGTGGCAGGCCCCACGGATTCCTTGGCGTGGCAGCACAGCAAGATGTCAGACACGCGCATCATTGGCAGCGGGTCGGTTGGTTTGCTTTCTTCAAGCCATTTTCGGCTTCGCMTGACATCAAGTTGCAAATTCAACAACATCATCAGGCTCAGAAGCTCCTGGGAAATGCGCCCATTGCCGCATTCCGGACAATGAAATTCCTGCCACACACCGGCGCAGACTGTTCGTGCAAAAGGGTTTTCACAGATCACACACGACATGGCCAGACTCCACTCAATGAAAAATTGAGAGCTAAAAGCGCTGATCAGTGTTCAGCACGGCCGACAAACGGTGATGCCCGCRGGATCGCCACGTTCATCCAGCAATCCCCTGAGTGTCAAGGCATTACCCAACGCCGCACCACTGGCGGTGTTGTCAAACATGCACCACGTCGATCCGCCAGCGTCGTTGGCTGTGTGTAACTGTATCGCCAGGCTTTGCAGCGCAGGCTTTTCATAGTCGCTGAAGTAGATTCGAGGCGATCCGTGCAATCGCCAGTACCTGAGCCCCGGCCAGCCTCCCGGCAAATGGTCATGACTGATGCGTGACGGATCGACCGCTGCCCGGGCAATTCGATGCTGCAACAATAACGGCTCCGCATCGAGCCAGGAGTCGTGCCGGGGTTCCAGCACCACAGGTCCGTCATAGTGAAATCTGAGTTCAATGAAAAAAGCCTCGGCAATTGAATAATCAAAGGCCAATGAGGGCGGCAACTGCACCAGCAAGCAGCCCAATCGATCGTTCAAGCCAGCACACTGCCCAACAAATTCTTCCAGTGCAGCGCCGCAGTCTTGCAAGCGCCGTTCGTGGCTGATGTGCTTGGGCACTTTTACACAGAAGCGAAAGCCGTCCGGCACCGAATCAGCCCAACGCGCGTAGGTTTGCCGGCGATGTGGGCGATAAAACGAGCTGTTGATTTCGACCGCGTTCAGTTGTGATGCATAGCGCTGCAGGTGTGTGCCCTCAACGGGGAACCTCGACACAAAATCGCGCCCCAGGCTCCAGCCAGCACAGCCGATGAAAATCGGCGGACTGTTCACTACGCGCTGGCTCATTCAATCGATCTCCACGCTAAGAAAAATCGCCCAAGGGCTGTCCCGTCTAGGATTGAAAGGCTCGCGTCTGCAGAGTTCGAATTCTTTTGCGCCMTGTGTCTTTCGATCAATCCGATGGAACCTAAGGATTCAGTCAGTTCTCTATCGCAGAACCAGCAGAAGGAGGACTTCACCATGATTGACCCATCAACCGGCATGAGGCCGGGCGAGCGCTACAACGTCGAAAGCCTCGAACGCACGCCGCATTTCCCCGGTTTCTTTCTCGATGGAAAGTATTACCTGGAGCCCGAGTTGCAAACGGCGGTCGGCTGGCTCGAAGGCCTACAGTTTCTGTATGACCAACTCGATCCCACCGGTGAGCCGGTGTACCCCGGCCGGGTCGTCGGCACCATTGAAGACCTGACGCTGACCTTGGGCGATGGTGCGCGCCTGGCATTGAACACCGTGCCGTATGAAGCGCAGCAATATCTGCCCACCCAAATGACGGATGACATTCTGGGCGACGCCGGGGTCGAAAGGCTGTCGATTCGACCCTCCRCATTGCTGGTAGTCGGTGCCGCGCTGTTGGTCAGCGGCTGTATGCTTGCGGTCAATCGCCTGGCACACCGACGGCCTGCCCGTTAGATCCACGGGGAATCGTGGCGATCGCCGGTTCCCCTGTTTACAGATACCAGCGGTATTCCCGCGCGCTGATTTCTTGCATAAACGCCAAGTGATCCTGACGTTTGTTCTCGCAATAAACATCCACGAACTCAGCCCCCAGCCCCTCACGCAGTTGTGGCTTATGCTGCATCGCACGCACGGCTTCGAGCATTTCCAATGGGAAGTCGACCCCGCTGTTGCGGTCGTCGTTCAGCGGCGGGATGGGTTCCTTGCCAGCGTCAAGCCCATGCTCCAGTCCGACCAGAATCGCCGCCAACACCAGATAGGGATTGGCATCAGCGCCGGCCAGGCGATATTCGATGCGCAAGTTCTTCGAGTCCGACTCGGGAATGCGCAGGCACGCATCACGATCTTCAAAGCCCCAGCTCGCTCGCGTGGCGATGTTTGTCGTGCCTCCCAGGCGGCGGTAGGCGTTCTGGTTCGGTGCGAAAACCGGCATGCAATGTGGCAGCAATTCCAGGCAGCCGGCCACGGCGTGACGCAATGGCTGCTGCTGGTTGGCCGCCAGGATGTTGTTGCCGTCTGCGTCGTAAAGACTGACATGCACGTGCATCCCGCTGCCCGGATGCTGCAAGTAGGGTTTGGCCATGAAACTGGCACGATAACCATGTTTGAGCGCAACGCCACGGCTGCTGCGACAGAACAGCGCCGCCCAGTCGGCCGCACGCAAGCCATCGTCAAGGTGACCGAAATTGATTTCGAATTGACCCGGCCCGAGTTCGGCGGTAATCACCGTGCTATCGATGCCCTGAGCCCGCGAGGTCTCGACCATGTCGTCGAGAACCGGCGCGAAGCGTGACAGCCGCTCGATGTGCATGTTGGGCTGGTCATCGGCATCGTCCGTCAGTCCATCGCGAGGAAACTGCGGCAGTCCGTCGCGCAGCTTTTTATCGAACAGGTAGAACTCCAGTTCGAACGCCACCACGGGATGAATGCCTTTGCCGGCAAGCCTGTCCAGGACCTGCGCAAGCACCTGGCGCGGTTCGAACACGATGGGGTTTTCAGTGCCGTCCGAGGTGATCAGCATTTGCCCCAGCGGTTGGCTTTCCCAGCTCACTGGCTTGAGAGTTCCCGGCACCAGACGACGCAATGCATCCGGATCGCCATCGTTGAAGCAGTAATCACCAATCTTGAACAGACCACCCTGCACGCCCAGCAGCACACAGTTCTGCGGCAGCTTGAGCGCGCTGCCGGCCGCGACCTTTTCCAACATGTCCACCGGGTAACGCTTGCCGTAAAAATGCCCTGGAATATCCAGGGAAATCAGGTCGACGTAGCGCACCTCAGGATAGCGTTGGCGAAAGGCCCGCACCTCAGCCAGCAGATCAGAGCAAGTAGCATCCATCGTTGTTGGTCCTTTTCTTTTCATCAGGTGTAAACCCAAAGCACTCGCGTGAGGTGCCCGGTGAGGTTGCCGTAGCGGCAACGGGTATGGCTGTCGAACTGAAAACTGTCGCCAGCCACCAACGTAACAGGGTCTTCGTCGTCGCCCAGCCACAGCGTCAGCTCGCCTTCGAGCACGTAGCCACCCTGCTCCGAGCTGTCACTCATGTGCCGATCACCGCTGCTGGCGCCGGCGTCGAGATGACTTTCGAGCATGGAAAAGGAGGCGCGTATTTTTGGCGACACCAGAATGTCGGTAATACCGTTGGCGAAGTACAACGTACGGCGTTCATCCGGGCGCGTGACCCACGGTAGTTCCTTGGGTTTTGGCAGGCTGTAGAAGTAAGTCGTCGGTACCTCCAGGGTTTCACTGATCGCCGTCAGGTCTGCCACGGTGGGCCGTGACAGGCCGCGTTCGACCTGCGAGAGAAAGCCGACGGAACGGCCGATTCTGTCGGCCAGTTCCTTCAAGGTGTATTTTTTGTGCTTGCGCAAATCGTGAATCAGGATCGCCAGCGCAGCGATTTCTTCTTGCTTGTTCATAGGTACAAGTCCGGAAGACCTTATGAAATTATGTATTTATAATTTCATGAAAAACTACACGATTAATTTCACAACAGCAACTGCGCCAGTCTTTCAGGTATCAGGGGATTTATGCCACGGGTAACCTTTCGCGCTGAGCTCAAAGGCGTACTGGAACAAACGCTTCATGTACTCGCCATCAAACTGATGATTGCGAAGGTGATGAAAATCGGAACCGATGTACGCAAGATTGAAGTCGGCCCCGTCTTGCTGGGCGATTCGGTAAATCCGGTCGAGGTCGCTGATTCCCTGCGTCTGGATCAACGCACTGATGGCGCGACCGCCGATGTTCAACGTGCGGCGCTTGGTCCCGGACCATTGCGGCTCCATTTTTCCGTTGCGAATCACGTAGAAATGCCGATCACGGCGTAGACGCGCACCTGCCACGTTGTTCAGCGCCATGACGGTGCCTGGGGGRTAAAGAAATACCTGCGTGATGACGCCGCCGTCCACGTGCATTTCCTGGAACTGTTGGCCATTGACCTCCACGTCGATCATGACGGGTGAAACGGCGCCGGGAATACTCATCGACGCGATCAGGATCTTGCGAAACAGCTCGAGTGCTCCCGGCGCGCCGCTTGCGGCAATGGCACCCATGTTCCAGGTCACAGGCCGCCCTGCATCGAGGTCGGTGGTGCCGATCATCAAGAGTCGTCCATTGGCGTATTGCGCCGCAATTGCCGCCAGAATATCAGCGGTGAAGTATTGCGCGACGAGCCGCGACAACGGCTTGCTGTCCGCAATACCGTCGCTGGCAAGCCGGGTCAGCATATTGCGCGAATGGAAAATGTCTTTGGGGCCAACGGCGCTGCAAATGCGCAGAATGATTTCGTCGTACTGAGACCCCAGGTAGGCGAACGGGGCGACCAGGGCGCCAGCGCTGATGCCCGTGACAATTTTGAACAGTGGCCGTGTCCCATGTATCGACCATCCCGCGATGATGCCCGCCGCGAAGGTGCCAGCGTCACTACCACCGGAGACCGCCAGCATGCTGGCCAGCGGTAGCATGTCATGCGGCTCCCCGACTCTGGCAAGCGCTTGGGCCTCTCGATGGTTGGCCTGATGCACGTCCCGAATGAGCGGAGCGATGTCCCGGTCCAGCCAATAACGCGCCTCTGGAATGCCGGGCACGACCGCCAGTTCCGTCAAGGTCGGCGGCACGGCTTCCCGGCGTTGCAGGCACGCTTGGCGCAACATATTCCAGGTTGAGGCCCCCGTACCGGGCAGGAATGGTTTCAAAACGCCTCCTCCGGCCCCTGTCATTGACAGGGCCCGCGGGCATTGCAACGTGCATTAAGAGTAGCGGATGTCGCTGAGGTCGATGGCTACCAGTAACGCCTTAGTGTCTGGCTGACCTGATGCGCCACGGCGGTAGGCCCGTCGCCTGCCGGGCATGCGCAGCCCCTGTGCTTCAACGTAATCAGACACATATTGAGCGGCGGGCAGGCCACCACTCACCTCCACGTTGTAGTCATGTCGACGCAGCAGGAAGTCGTCGCCAAAGTAGAAGTCCTGAACCGCACAGTGGGTAGCGATGTGCCCGGGAAAGGTCACCCGTAGACGTCGCCATTGCTCTGCCCCCTCTGTCCAAGGTGCAAGTTCTTCCGTCAAGACACCCGGCAAGATGAACTGGAACGGCATGGTGAGGTAGGACCACAGCGCATAGCCATTGAAGTATGCGCGGTGCAGTGGGTCCCAAGGGGTGTTTTCTTCGTGATTCWGAAAGGAGGCTCGGGGGGCTGATCGTTCAGCAACGACCTGCCCGTCGGTCTTCTCGATGGCGATTCGATCGGGTGTGTAGGCCGTCAACTGGTCAAGCCCGCCAAACGGCTTCACCGAGGCTCGTTGTTCATGCAGCCAAACGGTCATCTGGCGGGGTGCGCTGTCCTG
>NZ_JBFULH010000258.1:0-5981 GCF_056400445.1 Pseudomonas sp. P5_B2
CTGCTGCATTCCCTGCCGAAGCCAACGAACTGGTCCGTCGTCTGAGCGGTGACCTGCCGGCTGACTTCAGCGAAAAAGCCTCGGCCTACATCGCCGAAGTGGCCGCCAAGGGCGAAACCATCGCCAGCCGTAAAGCCAGCCAGAACGCCCTGAACGCATTCGGCCCATTGCTGCCTGAGTTCCTCGGCGGTTCGGCTGACCTGGCCGGTTCCAACCTGACCCTGTGGAAAGGTTGCAAAGGCGTCACCGCCGAAGATGCCAGCGGCAACTACATGTACTACGGCGTGCGCGAGTTCGGCATGACCGCAATCATGAACGGTGTTGCCCTGCATGGTGGGCTGGTGCCTTACGGCGCGACTTTCCTGATGTTCATGGAATATGCGCGCAACGCGGTACGCATGTCGGCCCTGATGAAGCAGCGTGTGATCCACGTCTACACCCACGACTCCATCGGTCTGGGCGAAGACGGACCGACTCACCAGCCAATCGAGCAACTGGCCAGCTTGCGTTGCACGCCGAACCTCGATACCTGGCGTCCAGCCGACGCCGTTGAATCGGCGGTGTGCTGGAAGTACGCACTGGAGCGCAAGGACGGTCCTTCGGCTCTGATCTTCTCGCGTCAGAACCTGCAGCACCAAACCCGTGATGCCGGCCAGATCGCCGACATCAGCCGTGGTGGCTATGTGCTCAAGGACTGTGCGGGCGAGCCTGAGCTGATCCTGATCTCCACCGGTTCCGAAGTGGGCCTGGCTGTTCAGGCTTACGACAAGCTGACCGAACAGGGTCGTAAAGTGCGCGTCGTGTCGATGCCTTGCACCAGCGTGTTCGATGCTCAGGACGCCGGATACAAACAAGCAGTTCTGCCGTTGCAGGTCAGCGCCCGTATCGCCATCGAAGCCGCTCACGCGGACTACTGGTACAAGTACGTGGGCCTGGAAGGTCGCGTGATCGGCATGACCACCTACGGCGAGTCGGCGCCTGCGCCAGCCTTGTTCGAAGAGTTCGGCTTCACCCTGGAAAACATCCTGGGTCAGGCTGAAGAGCTGCTGGAAGACTAAAACACGGACGTGGCAGTCATGTTTTCATGCCTGCCGCGATCCCTGTAGCAGCTGCCGAAGGCTGCGTCCGGCCGCGAAGCGGTCGTAAAGCTGACAACGCGTATCTTCAACTGGAACGCGGTGCCAGATTTTACGACCGCTTCGCGGCCGGACGCAGGCTGCGCCAGCTGCTACAGGTCCGTATTGGTACAAAGAATTCGACTGCCTGCGCCTATCGAGAACCCCATGCCTCAACCGCGTCCTTACAAAGTTGCACTCAACGGCTATGGCCGGATTGGTCGTTGCGTCTTGCGTGCGTTGTTCGAGCGAGGCGAGAAGGCCGGGTTTGAAATTGTCGCGATCAACGATCTGGCTGACATGGCCAGCATCGAATACCTGACACGCTTCGACTCCACGCATGGGCGTTTTCCCGGTGAAGTGCGGGTTGAAGGCGATTGTCTGCATATTAATGGCGACTGCGTGAAGGTCCTGCGCAGTGCCACCCCCGAAGGCATCGATTGGGCGTCGCTGGACGTCGATCTGGTGCTGGAGTGCTCCGGCGCTTACCACACCCGTGAAGACGGCCAGCGGTTCCTCGATGCCGGCGCGCCGCGTGTGTTGTTTTCCCAACCGATGGCCAGCGAAGCGGATGTCGACGCCACCATCGTCTACGGCGTGAACCAGGATTGCCTGACCGGCGACGAACTGCTGGTTTCCAATGCGTCCTGCACCACCAACTGCGGCGTGCCGTTGTTGCGCCTGCTGAATCAGGCGATTGGTCTTGAGTACGTGTCGATCACCACCATTCACTCGGCGATGAACGATCAGCCGGTCATTGACGCCTATCACCACGAAGACCTGCGCCGCACGCGTTCGGCGTTCCAGTCGGTGATCCCGGTGTCCACCGGTCTGGCACGTGGCATCGAACGATTGCTGCCGGAACTTGCCGGGCGAATTCAGGCCAAAGCCGTACGCGTGCCGACGGTTAACGTGTCTTGCTTGGATATTACGATGCAGACCGTCAGCGACACCGACGCCACGGAAGTCAACCGGATACTGCGCGAGGCCGCTACCACTGGCCCGCTCAAAGGCCTGCTGGCCTATACCGAGTTGCCTCACGCCAGTTGTGATTTTAACCATGACCCACATTCGGCGATCGTCGATGCCAGTCAGACTCGAGTTTCCGGCCCACGGCTGGTGAACATCCTGGCCTGGTTCGACAACGAATGGGGGTTTGCCAACCGAATGCTGGACGTTGCAGAACATTATCTGCAAGCAACTACCCCAACAGCTTCTCCAAAACAGTAACTCAGGAATTGCGACCCATGACCGTGTTGAAGATGACCGACCTCGATCTGCAAGGTAAGCGCGTACTGATCCGCGAAGACCTCAACGTCCCAGTCAAGGACGGTGTTGTCACCAGCGATGCGCGAATCCTGGCCTCGCTGCCGACCATCAAGCTGGCCCTGGAAAAAGGCGCGGCGGTGATGGTCTGCTCGCACCTTGGCCGTCCGACCGAAGGCGAATTTTCCGCTGAGAACAGCCTCAAGCCCGTCGCTGACTACCTGAGCAAGGCACTGGGTCGTGAAGTGCCGCTGGTGGCTGACTATCTGGGCGGCGTCGATGTGAAAGCCGGCGAGATCGTGCTGTTCGAAAACGTGCGCTTTAACAAAGGCGAGAAAAAGAACGCTGACGAACTGGCCCAGCAATATGCCGCCCTGTGTGACGTGTTCGTGATGGACGCTTTCGGTACCGCTCACCGCGCCGAAGGTTCGACCCACGGCGTGGCCAAGTTCGCCAAAGTCGCTGCTGCTGGCCCGCTGTTGGCGGCCGAACTGGACGCACTGGGCAAAGCCCTCGGCGCCCCGGCCCAGCCAATGGCCGCCATCGTTGCTGGCTCCAAGGTCTCGACCAAGCTCGACGTACTGAACAGCCTGAGCCAGATCTGCAATCAACTGATCGTCGGCGGCGGCATCGCCAACACTTTCCTGGCCGCTGCCGGTCACCCGGTTGGCAAATCCCTGTACGAACCAGACCTGCTGGACACCGCTCGCGCCATCGCCGCCAAGGTCAGCGTGCCGCTGCCGGTCGACGTTGTGGTTGCCAAGGAATTCGCCGAGAGCGCCACTGCGACCGTCAAACTAATCACTGACGTAGCTGCCGACGACATGATCCTGGACATCGGCCCGCAGACCGCGGCGAATTTCGCCGAGCTGCTGAAGTCGTCCAAGACCATTCTGTGGAACGGCCCGGTGGGCGTGTTCGAGTTCGACCAGTTCGGTAACGGCACCAAAGTGCTGGCCCAAGCCATCGCGGATAGCTCGGCGTTCTCCATCGCTGGCGGTGGCGACACCTTGGCGGCCATTGATAAATACGGCGTTGCGGATCAGATCTCCTACATTTCTACCGGCGGCGGCGCGTTCCTCGAATTCGTCGAAGGCAAAGTGCTGCCAGCCGTTGAAGTCCTGGAAAGCCGGGCCAAGGCCTGAGCCTGCCCATTTGACCAGGCAAAGGAGTGTTTACATGGTCAAGACGTTAACGCTATTGATCGCAGCGGGCCTGTTGGCGGCTTGCGGGAGTAACCCGAAAGCCACGCCGGAGCCTGCGCCGCAAACCCAGGAAAAAGGCTGCTACCAGGCTGACTGGCAAGCGGAAACCAATCCTGTGATCAACAAGCGTTCCGGGCCGGATGGCCTGGATAAATACGAAACGCAGACACCCGCCAAGGAACATGGCTGTCCTTGACGGGTCTGACTCATTACTCAGGGCTGGCGGCATGCGCCGTCAGTCGAGGAACATGGATGAAAGGTTTTATCGCCGTTACGGCGCTGGCATTGCTGGCCGGTTGCGCTCAGTTGAACCTGTTCCAATCGTCCGCCCCGGTGGATAACTGGACCACCTGGACCTGCGACAGCCAGGCCAAAGTGCTGTGGCGCTACACCGACGATAGCCGTAAGGAAGTCGACGTGCGCTTGGGCGGGGCCGATCAGGTCTATCGCCTGAAGCTTGAGCCGGGCGCCGAAGGTTCGCTGTACAGCAACGACATGCTGGCGTTTCATGTGAAAGGTGAGGAAGGCCTGGTGTACTGGGTCGCCACCAATGATTTGATTGGCCGCGGTTGTAAAGCGCAATAACACGATTGATTTGATGTACAGCGATCCAAATGTGGGAGCGGGCTTTTGTGGCGAGGGGTCTTGCCCCCGTTGGAGTGCGAAGCGCTCCCGAAGCCAGCGGATGCGGTATTTCAGTTAGTCCGCGTCATCCGATTTGCGACTGCTTCGCAGCCGTACGGGGGCAAGCCCCCTCGCCACAAAGTTTCAGCGATACAAGGTTTTTTGCAGCACCGAATTCGCAGCCCGGACCAACCCCCGATCTGCAATAACTTGAATAGCCGCCGCCGCTACGGCAGGCTGGCACGATTAACGACCCAAACCGGGAGAGACACACACAATGGCACTTATCAGCATGCGCCAGWTGCTGGACCACGCMGCCGARWWCGGCTACGGCRTTCCAGCCTTCAACGTCAACAACCTTGAGCAGATGCGCRCCATCATGGAAGCCGCTGACAAGACTGACTCTCCGGTGATCGTCCAGGCTTCGGCCGGTGCTCGCAAATACGCCGGCGCCCCGTTCCTGCGCCACCTGATCCTGGCGGCGATCGAAGAATTCCCGCACATCCCGGTGTGCATGCACCAGGACCACGGCACCAGCCCTGACGTCTGCCAGCGCTCCATCCAACTGGGCTTCAGTTCGGTGATGATGGACGGTTCCCTGGGCGAAGACGGCAAGACCCCGACCGACTACGACTACAACGTGCGCGTTACCCAACAAACCGTGGCCATGGCTCACGCCTGCGGCGTTTCGGTAGAAGGCGAACTGGGCTGCCTGGGTTCGCTGGAAACCGGCATGGCCGGTGAAGAAGACGGCATCGGCGCCGAAGGCATTCTGGATCACAGCCAAATGCTGACCGACCCGGAAGAAGCCGCTGACTTCGTCAAACGCACCCAGGTCGACGCCCTGGCCATCGCCATCGGCACCAGCCACGGCGCGTACAAGTTCACCAAGCCGCCTACCGGCGACGTGTTGGCCATCGACCGCATCAAAGAAATCCACAAACGCATCCCGAACACCCATCTGGTAATGCACGGTTCTTCTTCGGTTCCGCAAGAGTGGCTGGCGATCATCAACCAGTACGGCGGCGACATCAAAGAAACCTACGGCGTGCCGGTTGAAGAAATCGTTGAAGGCATCAAGCACGGCGTGCGTAAGGTCAACATTGATACTGACCTGCGTCTGGCGTCCACCGGTGCGATGCGTCGTTTGATGGCGACCAACCCTAGCGAGTTTGATCCGCGTAAGTTCTTCGGCGCGACTGTGACTGCGATGCGTGATGTGTGCATTGACCGCTATAACCAGTTTGGTACTGCCGGTAATGCTTCGAAGATCAAGCCGATCTCGTTGGAAGGGATGTATCAGCGGTATTTGAAGGGTGAGTTGAACGCTAAGGTTAACTAAGGCCCTTAGTTTTTGAGTCGCATAAAGAACCCGCCGAGAGGCGGGTTTTTTGGATGTGTGGATGTTGGTTTTACCTCCGAAATTGAGCTCGCAGCCGAGCTTTGCGGAATTGGTTTTTTATATAGAGTCGTATGCATCAATTTTTTAGCGATAGCATGGGCCGCGTGCATGCATCTGCATCTGCATCTGCATCTGCATCTGCATCTGCATCTGCATCTGCAGCTTCAAATACAACTAGTTTTCCAGATATAATAAAATTGTTAAAGTCGATCGAGGGGTTAGAGGTTTTAGCGGCTTTATAGGCAGAGTTAGCTGCTGCAGTGTATTCATTTCGTTCGATGGAAGTATCGTTCGCTGTTTTGGTTTTATAGTCCGCTCCTGCACATTTCATGCACATAAATCCACGGATTATTGTTCCTGGTACTACTT
>NZ_JBFULH010000259.1:0-5954 GCF_056400445.1 Pseudomonas sp. P5_B2
AGCTGACTTTGGCCCCGTGAGTCAAGTGGCCGCCGTGGGCCAGGCTCATTCCCAGCACGGTGTCGCCGGCTTGCAAGAGCGCAAGGAACACCGCGGCATTGGCCTGGCTGCCGGAGTGCGGCTGGACGTTGGCGTAGTCAGCACCGAACAATTGTTTGGCCCGATCAATCGCCAGTTGCTCGACCACGTCAACGTGTTCGCAGCCGCCGTAATAGCGCTTGCCCGGATAGCCTTCGGCGTATTTGTTGGTCAGGCCGCTGCCTTGCGCTTCCATCACCCGTTGGCTGGTGTAGTTCTCTGAAGCGATCAGTTCGATGTGGTGCTCTTGCCGTGCATCTTCGGCGTTCATTGCTGCCAACAGTTCGTCGTCGTAGCCTTTGATCTGGTCGTGTTTGCTGAACATGGTGGTGTCCTGTGTGGATGACGGGAAGGTGTTGAGCGGCATCAAGCGTCGGCAGAGTCTTGGGTCAATCGCGCGTAGGCGTGTTGATCCAGCAGGTGGTGAATGGCCTCGGCGTCGGCCGGTTTGAAGCGAAAGAACCAGCCTTCGCCCAAGGGATCTTCGTTGACCAGTTCGGGGGCGGTTTCCAGCGTCGCGTTGACCTCGACCACGTCGCCGTCCAGCGGCATGCCAATGTTGCTGGCCGCTTTCACCGACTCCAGCACTGCCGCTTCATCACCGGCGCCGAACGTCCCCAATTCAGGCACTTGCACGAACACCACATCGCCCAACGCCTGCTGGGCATACGGTGTAATGCCAACGGTGACCAGGCCATCCTGCTCAAGCCGTAGCCATTCGTGATCGACGGTAAAACGCAATTCACTCATAACTGCTCCTCATTGTTCAGACCCATCCGCTGCTGGTGGCGGATGACGTTTACAGGCTCGTGCGGGGGCGCCGAGCGTGGTTTGGTCTGAGATAGCAAGGGCGGTGCCAATATTGGTTAGTTGTTTTAAATCAACTGGTTGGTGTGTTTTTATGAAGGGCGAAGAGTGTTGGCTGTATTGAAATCAATACGGGCAAGAGAAGGATAATGAGCAGGGCAGGAAAACACGGGGCGCGGCAGTTTGTCTTGAAATCGATACGCTGTATCGATTTGCAAACACCAACGTTTGCCACACCCCAAAAACCCTGTGGGAGCGAGGCTGCTCGCGATAGCGGCATGACATTCAACAWGGATGTTGACTCACAGCCCCTCATCGCGAGCAGCCTCGCTCCCACAGGGGATGTGTGTTGTTTTCAGGACTTGCTGGGAATGCCGTACTTGCGCAGGCGAATGGCGATGGCGCTGTGGGAGGTTTGGAGGCGAGTCGCGAGCAAACGGCTGGATGGATAACTGCGATAAAGCTGCTCCAGCAGATGTTTTTCAAACCCTGCAACGGCCTCTTCAAGGCTGCCCACTTCACCGTCGTTCTGCCGCTCGACCGCCGTTCTGGCGATGTCCAGATCGTCGATGTCCACCAGCGRGTTTTCGCAAATCGCCGCCGCCCGGAAAATCACGTTTTGCAACTGGCGGACATTACCCGGCCAGCGATTGCCGAGCAGGGCGGTAAAGGTGCTCGGTGCCAAACGGCACACCGGGCGCTGGATCTGGGCGCAGGCCTGCTGCATGAAGTGATTGGCCATCAACAGGATGTCGTGGCCGCGTTCGCGCAGTGGCGGTACGTGCAGGTTGAGCACATTGAGGCGGTAGAACAGGTCTTCGCGAAAGTGGCCTTCGCTGACCATTTTTTCCAGGTCTCGGTGGGTCGCACTCAGCACCCGGACGTTGACCTTGACCTCGCGATCACCGCCGACCCGGCGAAAACAACCGTCGCTCAAAAAGCGCAGTAACTTGGCTTGCAGGTAAGGCGACATCTCACCGACTTCATCGAGAAACACCGTGCCCTGATCGGCCAGCTCCAGCAGGCCGAGTTTGCCGCCACGTTGGGCGCCGGTGAAGGCACCGGCGGCGTAGCCGAACAGTTCACTTTCGGCGAGGCTTTCCGGGAGTGCCGCGCAGTTCAGGGCGAGAAAGGGCGAGTCATGCCGGGCACTGATCGCGTGGCAGGCGCGGGCTACCAGCTCTTTGCCGGTGCCGGTTTCGCCCTGGATCAACAGCGGCGCGTCGAGCGCGGCGACGCGTTGGGCGCGGGCCTTGAGCGTGCGAATCGCCGGGGACTCGCCCAGCAGCGCATCGAAACCTTCGGCATGGTCATGGTGCAGCGCCGACAGGCGTTCGCCGATGCGGTTTGGCTGATACAGGGTCAGCAGGGCGCCAGCGCCAGTGATCGGCATGGCATCCAGCAGCAACGTCTGGCCGCCGAGGCTGACTTCGTGCATGGGCAGGCGAAACCCGTGTTCGATCAACGTGCGTTGCAAGGAAGGATCATCAAACAGTGCCGTCAGCGATTCGCCGGCCGGTTCGCGACCACAGAGGGCAATCAGCGCCGGGTTGGCCAGCAGCACAAAACCCCGGTCGTCCACCGCCAAAACAGCGTCGGTGCTGGCGGCCAACAAGGCATCGAGCTGCAAGCTTCGGCGTTGTCCCGGAAGGATGTCGACCATCGTCACCGCTTGCACGCCCTGCACTCCGAGAAAGGCCTCGCGCAACTCGTCCAGCACCTCGGCACCGAGGGTCGGCGCATCGATGTAAACGTTCGGCGGCACCATCTCGACGGCGTCCAGATTGAACCGGCGCCCACCGAGCAGGGCCAGCACTTCCTGGGTGATGCCGACGCGGTCGATGAAGGTGACGTGGATGCGCATAACGGGCCTGCAAGGGTGGCGAACGAGGGGAGGGCGTCAATGAGTATGCCGGGCGCGACTCCGGTGTGGCGAGCGGATATCAGTCCTTGGCGGTTTTACGCGAGCTGGCCGCCAGGTCCTCAAGAAAGGCCTGGAGGATCGGCGGTGGGGCCGTGCCGCGTCGGGTAATCACGTCAAATGGCGACATCAGCTGCAGGGTGTTCGGCGCCAGTTGGTGCATCTCGCCGGTCTTGATCCACTGAGCGGCGAAGTGCGCCGGCAGAAAACCCAGGTAGGCCCCGGAGATCAACAGAATGGCCAGCGCCTCGATGTTGTCCACGGTCGCCGCGGCCTTGGTAACACCCAAATGTTCGAGGTCGTATTGCTGCATGTAGCCGCGCACGACAATGCGGCTTGCGGCAATTTCTTCGAGCAGTTCGGCACCTTCGGCCTTACTGCCATACAGCGGATGCCGTCGCCCGCAATACAGTCCCAATGCCTCTTGATACAGCGGCGTATGCAGCAGCCCCGGCACATGGATCGGGAAGTGCCCTATGGCCAAGTGAAGTCGGCCGTCGAGCACGCGTTCTTCCAGTTCGGCGGGGGCGCCCACGTACACGTTGAGGTGCACGTCATGCCCCCGGGACACGAAGCGTTGAGTGGTGCGTGGCAGCGGCGAATCGGGGTCGGTGATGGTGGTGTCGATAATCCCCAGGTTGAGCTTGCCGCTGATGTGTTGCTTGAGCACGTCGGCGTCCATGCAGAAGTTCTCCACCGCCGACAACAGCCGCTGCGTCGCTTCATGTATCGCCACGCCTTGCTCGGTCAGGCGAAACCCGCTGCGCCCGCGCTGACAGAGTTTGACCCCGAGCCGGGTTTCCAGATGAGTCATCTGTTCGCTGATCGTCGACTGGCCGGCATTCAACGCCGCTTGCGCGGCAGAAAATCCCCCACACCTGACAATCGTGGCAAACACCCTGAGCAATTTCAGATCGACATCGTGCAGCTGAATCACCTTGAACCTCCCGCGTGTGGATGCATCGGCAATGCCGATATGAGTATCTGATGTTTAGCATTTTTTCCACGAAAACCTGCGCCCATAGTCATTTCAACGGCGGTCGCCTTGCAGTCCGCCCAGCCGATAACAAAAAGTGGAGAGGCTTGAAATGTCGAATAACGGTTATGAATCCGGTCGCCTGAACCTGCCATTCGTGGGTCATTGCACCTTTGGCAAATCCCCGGTGTGCACCGATTGGGATGCACTGGATGCCGACGTCGCGGTACTGGGCGTCCCTAACGATATGGGTACCCAGTGGCGCTCCGGCGCACGCTTTGGGCCACGCGGGATTCGCGAAGCATCGACGCTGTTCTCCTTCGGCCACGCCGGCGCCTATGACCACGAAGACGACGTGATGTACCTGACCGCCGCCGACGTGCGCATGGTCGATATCGGTGACGCCGACATCGTGCACACCGACATGGTCACCAGTAACGAAAACACCGAATACGCCGTGCGCAAGATCCTCGATGCCGGTGTCATGCCCGTGGTACTAGGCGGCGACCACTCGGTGCACGCTCCGGTGATCAAGGCTTTCGAGGGCCGCGGCCCGATCCACATCATCCACTTCGATGCGCACCTGGACTTTGTCGACGAACGCCACGGTGTGCGCTATGGCCATGGCAACCCGCTGCGTCGCGCCTCGGAAATGAACCACATTGTCGGCATGACCCAGATGGGCATTCGCAACGTCTCGTCCTCCAACCGCGATGACTACGAAGCGGCCCATGCCGCCGGCTCGAAAATCCTCTCGGTGCGCGATGTCCGGCGCCTCGGCGTCGAGGGTGTGCTGGCGCTGATCCCGCAAAACATCAACTACTACATCACGATAGACATCGACGGTTTCGACCCGTCCATCGCCCCGGGCACCGGCACCCCAAGCCATGGCGGATTCCTCTACTACGAAGTGCTGGAAATCATCCAGGCCCTGGCCAAACGCAGCAAAGGCAACATCGTCGGCATGGACCTGGTAGAGGTTGCACCGGTGTATGACCCGAGCGGCATGACCTCGATTCTGGCGGCGCAACTGCTGCTCAACAGCATCGGATTCATCTTCCATGAGCGGGCTCAGGCGAAACACGCCGTGAGCGAAACCACCACCGAATCGGCGTGAACTGACCGCCGCACAGAGGGCATGAAAAATGGACACGATCGTTAAGCAGTACCTGCAAAAATTCGGTGTATCCGAAGCGACCCAGACCTTCCTCAGCAAGGTCCAGAAAATGTTCATCGGTGGTGCCTTTGTCGAGGCCAGCGACGGACAGACTTCCGACGTCATTGAGCCGTCGACCGAAGGCCTGATCACGCGTATTCCGATGGGCACTACCGACGACCTGGACCGCGCTGTGCAAGCGGCTCGCGCACAGTTTGACGGTGGCGCCTGGAGTCAGGCCAAACCGGCGGAACGCGAGCGACTGATTCAGCGCCTGGCGGACCTGGTTGAACAAAACGCCGCAGAGCTGGCAGAAATTGAATCGATCGACATGGGCAAGTCCGCAGCGTTTGCCAAGGACGTCGATATTCAAGGCACGGTCGATACCCTGCGCTATTTCGCCGGCTGGGCCACCAAGCTGCACGGCCGCACCGTCGAGCCTTCACTGCCGGGCAATTACCTGGCCTATACCCGCAAGGAAGCGGTGGGGGTGGTGGGTGCCATCGTGCCGTGGAACTTCCCGCTGCAAACCATGGCCTGGAARCTCGGCSCSGCCCTSGCCACCGGTTGCACCGTGGTGSTCAAACCCGCTGAACTGACCTCGCTGTCGGCCCTGCGTTTTGCCGAATTGGTGCAGGAAGCCGGGATCCCGGACGGTGTGATCAACATCGTCTCCGGACGCGGCAGTGTGGTCGGCGCGRCCATGGCCACGCACCCTGGCATCGACAAACTGACTTTCACCGGCTCGACCCCGGTAGGCCGTACCGTCGGGCGCGCCGCGCTGGACGAAATGAAGCGACTAACGCTGGAACTTGGAGGAAAATCTCCGGTAATCGTGTTGGCCGATGCCGATATCCCCGCGGCGGCGCAAGCGGTCGCCAACGGTKTGTTTTTTAACTCGGGCCAGGTGTGCGATGCCGGTACACGCGCTTATGTTCATCGCAGTGTCTACGACGAATTCCTGCGTGAGCTGATCGCCTACACCCGCACGCTGAAGATTGCTCCGGGTCTGGATC
>NZ_JBFULH010000260.1:0-5941 GCF_056400445.1 Pseudomonas sp. P5_B2
ACCGAGTTGTCTGCATCGCCGGCAGGCCAGCTCCCACAGAAAAGCAGCTTCAGTGCTGCCTCCAGAATTAGCGTCATCCGAGGTTTTTGAAATGAATGTTTTGATCATTGGCAGCGGTGGCCGTGAACATGCCCTGGCCTGGAAAGTGGCTCAGGATCCGCGCGTGCAAAAGGTTTTCGTGGCCCCGGGCAACGCCGGTACCGCCATTGAAGCCAAGTGCGAGAACGTTGCCATCGACGTGCTGGCCCTGGAACAACTGGCGGACTTCGCCGAGAAAAACGTTTCCCTGACCATCGTCGGTCCGGAAGTGCCGCTGGTTGCCGGCGTCGTTGACCTGTTCCGCTCCCGTGGCCTGGATTGCTTCGGTCCGACCGCTGGCGCGGCCCAGCTGGAAGGCTCGAAAGCCTTCACCAAGGACTTTCTGGCGCGACACAAGATCCCGACCGCCGACTACCAGAACTTCACCGAGATCGAGCCAGCCCTGGCTTATCTGCGTGAAAAAGGCGCACCGATCGTGATCAAGGCCGATGGCCTGGCCGCCGGTAAAGGTGTGATCGTTGCCATGACCCTGACGGAAGCCGAAGACGCCGTACGCGACATGCTCGCGGGCAACGCGTTCGGCGACGCCGGTTCACGCGTGGTCATCGAAGAATTCCTGGACGGCGAAGAAGCCAGCTTCATCGTCATGGTGGACGGCAAGAACGTGCTGCCAATGGCCACCAGCCAGGACCACAAACGCGTCGGCGACGGCGACACCGGCCCGAACACCGGTGGCATGGGTGCTTACTCCCCAGCCCCGGTCGTAACGGCCGAAGTGCATCAACGGGCCATGGACCTGGTGATCTGGCCGACTGTTCGCGGCATGGCCGAGGAAGGCAACGTCTACACTGGCTTCCTGTACGCAGGCCTGATGATCGACAAGGCCGGTAACCCAAAAGTCATCGAGTTCAACTGCCGCTTCGGCGATCCGGAGACCCAACCGGTGATGCTGCGTTTGCAGTCGAGCCTGGTCTTGCTGGTTGAAGCCGCTCTGGCGCAAGCGTTGGACAAGGTCGAAGCGCAATGGGATCCACGTCCGAGCGTCGGTATCGTGTTGGCCGCTGGCGGGTACCCGGGTGACTACGCCAAAGGCGTGGCCATCAACGGTCTGGATGCAGCAGCCGCACTGGAAGGCAAAGTCTTCCACGCGGGCACTGCACTCAAGGACGGTCAAGTGGTAACGGCCGGTGGCCGTGTGCTTTGCGCCACCGCCATGGGCGCCAGTGTCGATGCAGCGCAGCAACAGGCTTACAAGCTGGCGGCTGGAATTGACTGGGAAGGCTGTTTCTACCGCAATGACATTGGCTACCGTGCCATTGCCCGTGAACGTGGCGAAAGCCAGGAATAAGGCCATTCATTCGGCCAGGCAAGGGCCGCTGGTCCTTGCCACACTATTCCGGTACCGCGCATGGTTATAATCTGCCATCAACCTACGAAGGGATTTCGCCGTGCGCTGGCTCAGGATTGCCATAAGTCTCACTGTCACTCTGCTGACCCTGCTCTGCATGCTCCCGGCACAAGCCGCGCAAGGCAGTGGCTGGGCAGTATTGTTCGACGAACAGGGCGACCTGCAGCTCAGCGACATCCGTTCCGCGCGCTACACCAATCAATTCAGCCCCATCGAACTCGATCGCCTGACGGCGGCCGAGCCCGATGGCGCGTTATGGCTGCGTTTCAGGCTGGCCCCCGGCACACATGAACAATTGCTGCGGGTGTTCGCACCCGATCTGTCGGCACTCAATCTGTATGTACTCGACGGCGACACGCTGATCGAACATTTGAAAACTGGTACCGGTCAGCCCCAGGCTGACCGCCCCCTGCCCAGCAGCGAATTCATGCTGCCGCTGCCGCAAAGTGACAAGCCCCTCGACGTCTACCTGCGCCTGGTCTCCGACCATCGTTTGCGACCGTACATCACCCTGCAATCAGCAATCAAGACCGCGGCCGATCAGAACCAGACGTTGATCTACGGCCTGCTGTTCGGTTGCCTCGGCATGCTGATCCTGCACAACTTCGTGCGCTACGCCTACACACGTTCGCGCAGCAGCCTTTGGCTGGCCTGGTGTGAAGGGTTGTTGCTGCTCAGTCTGCTGTTGCTGCTGAACCTGGCCGGGCCATGGTTACCGGACTGGCATGCCATCCAGACGCCTGGCGCCTACCTCGCGTTATTGCTGACTGCGCCGAGTGGCCTGATGCTCGCCCGCTGCTTCTTCGCCCCACTCGGCCCTCACCCGCTGAACAAACTGCTGCTGGCGGACATTTTGTTCATCGTTGCCTGCGGCATGCTGTTGTTGTTCGTCAACACCCTGCCGCTGAACATCATTACCTACGCCCTGGTTGCGCTGGCAGGCCTGAGCATGTTGTTCGTCAGCGCCTATCACTGGCAAAAAGGTTATCGTCCGGCGCGGTTTTTCGTCGCGGCGATGGTGGTGTTCAACATGGGTGCCCTGATCATGCTACCCGCACTGTTGGGACTGACACTGGTGGCGCCACAAGGCCTGATCACTACGCTTCTGGTGTTCATCTGCATCAGTGGGTTACTGATGAGCATCGCCCTGAGCGAACGTCAGCGCAGCATCACTGAAGATCGCTTCAGTGTCAGTCGCGACCTGGCCGCCAGCAACGCCGAGATCAACGCCAAAGCCGAGTTCCTGGCGAAAATCAGCCATGAAATCCGTACGCCCATGAATGGTGTTCTGGGCATGACCGAGTTGCTGTTGGGCACGCCACTGTCGGTCAAGCAGCGTGACTACGTGCAGACCATCCACAGCGCCGGCAACGAACTGCTGACACTGATCAACGAGATTCTCGACATCTCCAAGCTCGAATCAGGGCAGATCGAACTGGACGACGTACAGTTCGACCTAAACGCCTTGATCGAAGACTGCCTGAGTATCTTCCGCGCCAAGGCCGAGCAACAGAATGTCGAGCTGATCAGCTTCATCCAGCCGCAAGTGCCGCGCGTTATCAGCGGTGACCCTACACGCTTGCGCCAGACCCTGCTGAGCCTGCTGGAAAACGCGCTGAAGAAAACCGACGAAGGCGAAATTCTGATCGTCGTCGCCCTCGACGAACGCAGTGCAAAACCGCGGCTGCGCATCGCGGTGCAGGACAGCGGTGTGCCGATGGAACCAGAAGAGCGCGACGCCCTGATGCACGCCGAACTGCACAGCAAGCACTTCCTCTCGGCAACGAGTCTGGGCGGCAATCTGGGGCTGGTGATCGCTCGTCAGCTGATCCGCCTGATGCACGGCGAGTTCGGCATCAAGACCGGCGCCAACCAGGGCAGCACATTGTGGCTGACGTTACCATTGGACCCCGACCGACTTGAGCACCCGACCTCTGACCTCGATGGTCCGCTGCAAGGTGCGCGCGTACTGGTGGTGGACGATAACGACACCTGCCGCAAAGTGCTGGTGCAACAATGCAGCGCCTGGGGCCTGAACGTCAGTGCCGTGCCTTCCGGCAAGGAAGCCCTGGCGCTGTTGCGCACCAAGGCCCACTTGCGCGATTACTTCGATGTGGTCTTGCTGGACCAGAACATGCCCGGCATGACCGGTATGCAACTGGCGGCCAAGATCAAGGAAGATCCGAGCCTCAATCACGACATCCTGCTGATCATGCTGACGGGCATCAGCAATGCGCCGAGCAAGATCATTGCGCGCAACTGCGGGATCAAACGCATCCTCGCCAAACCCGTGGCCGGCTACACCCTCAAGACCACCCTCGCGGACGAGCTGAATCAGCGCAACAAAGGCCCGGCCGTTTCGCATCATCTGCCTGCAGGCCCGGCGCTTCCGATCAAGGTCCCAAGCGACTTCCGCATTCTGGTGGCCGAAGACAATTCGATCTCGACCAAGGTCATTCGCGGCATGCTCGGCAAGCTCAACCTGCAACCGGACACTGCCAGCAATGGCGAAGAAGCCTTGCAGGCGATGAAAGCCCAACGCTACGACCTGGTATTGATGGACTGCGAAATGCCGATCCTCGATGGTTTTTCTGCCACCCAGCAGCTACGTGCCTGGGAAGTCGGCAACCAGCGAACCCGCACACCGGTGGTGGCATTGACAGCGCACATCCTCGCCGAGCACAAAGAGCGAGCGCGTCAGGCTGGCATGGACGGGCATATGGCCAAGCCGGTGGAGCTGTCGCAGTTGCGTGATCTGATCGAGCATTGGGTTGCCCAGCGGGATCATCAGAATCGCACCACAACTCAACCGTCGTGAATCACCGCTTCAAGTCGACTGCGTACTGATTGGGTAATAGCGAGTGCACTGCCCTTATCAGATCCTCACGAGCAGGCGCGACGACCGAGCCAATCCGCTGGCGCCACAGCTCAAATGCCGTCGAATCCAGTACTGCAACACATCCGTTAAACTTAATTTCGCCGACGATATCGTTTGTTTGAAATAGGTGTTCAATTACTGAACTCGGGAGTGTTTCACGAGTTGTAAAACTGAAACTCAAACAAATAAATCGCAAACCCTTCAGGGCAATACCGAGCTGCAATCGGACGGTTATCAGGTTCGAGGCGCTATCCTCAACGAGCGAATATTGGCGCAGTTGAGCGCGGACCGCACTGTGTGTTGGTAGTCTGGTCAACTCAATCAGCGCACGATCAACGGCTTCGATAGAGGTGCTGGAAAGATAAAGACTGAGTTTCGACGCGACTATTTTACGTAGCGACTGGCGCGCCTGCTCTGAATCAGGCCCATATCCACCGCCGAAGCTCTGCAGGCGCGTCCAGCCAAACTGATTGAATTGCGAGCTGTATTGCACCCACCACTGCTCATAATCGGCCAAGGAAGACTGCTTGGCTTCCGAAGCAAGTTGCATATATAAAGTTGAATCAAGCACATCATTCCACACCCTTTGATTCAGCTCATGCGACAACAACAAAACGCTCCCGCCGACAATAAATATTCCGGAGTCATAGCTCAACATAAGCACTACTTCCTGGATTCAAAAAAAACCGGAGACAAACGCCTCCGGCTCCAATGTTATTGACCGGCTAAAATAGCCTGGAAAGCTCGTTCATCCAGTTCATCGAGGTAAGCGTTTACCCTCGCCTCCCGTTCAGCCGGGTAATCCTCCTCATGGATAACCATGTAAGCCGTGTCCTGGGAGACGTTGACTTCAGAACTCTTCCATTCAAAGAACAGCACACCACCGTCTTTACCTGGTTGCGCGGAATAATTGACTGCCGCGACAGCCAGGTTTACGTATCCTTCCTTGTCTTGTACGCCGGAGGCAATGCCAAAACGGCGGCCCTGGGCCTTCTCTACAGAACGATTAAAAAGATTGAGTGCTTTTTCGTCCTGCTTGAGAAAACCGAGGGTATCGGAGACCAGAGAGGGGATACCGACTCCCCCGACGGCGCCTTTAACGAGACCACCAACAATATCGACCACTACATTCGCCATGGTCAGACTTTGCGTTTTTTTTTCATACTCCTTGGAAACCTGGGCGACTTTGGTCCATTTCAACAATGTAAGAGTCTGTACCAAAGACTGAAATCGCTTCTCAATCTGGTGATTTCCCGGAAACTGGTTACTGGCCATGATTTCAGCGAATCGATAAGTATTGAGCATAACTTTCTTGTTGCGGCGGGTCATACCATCCAACATACCGACAACGTTAGGTCCATCGACCACAGCCTGGATATTTTCCAGGTCAATCAGGTTCGGCGTCGACTTCGCCGAAAAACCCGTAAAACGCACCTTTGCCTCAGAGGCGGGATAAAGCTTGATCAGATCAGTAATTACTGCCAACTGTTCCGACTCATCCAAAATAACAACTTGATTCATTATTCAACACTCCATTGTTATCAATACGAGCCAATCCAGCTCGGAAACCACACTACCAAAACAAACTTGAAAACCCAAACATTGAACACATACAA
>NZ_JBFULH010000261.1:0-5940 GCF_056400445.1 Pseudomonas sp. P5_B2
ACCCTAAACCACGATCGCTGGTCGGCCTCTGACCCCAACGTACGCGCAGGCTGAATGACAGGCTCGTCAACGTTGTTTCAGAAGACCTACTTGCCTCCCCACAGGTTCGCCTCCCTTCAGTCCGGTTCGCCAAAGACTTCTTGTAATACGTCATCACCGATCGGGAAATGGCGGCCGAGGCTATTTCAACACAAGGCGTTGTGCCCGCGGCACCTTCCTTCGCGATCGTCGCTCCAGCAGATCCATCTGAGGCGCCGACGACCCAGGCTTGCAGGCACAAAGCACTCGAAATGCCATATTAGCCGCCTAGACTGCACGAAGGTCCTTTCAAAACACGCATCCATCATCAAGGTTGACTGTTCCACCGCCATCGCCAGCAGACTCACTCCCACAGGTTTTGCGTTTTAACCGAATGGCCATGGCATAATCCGTCACCAATTTTTTCCAGCACCTGCAAAGGGGGCAATTCCTTGACCGTTTCAAGCAAAACGTTGCACCTTTTCGGCATCAAAGCCTGCGACACCATGAAAAAAGCGCGCACCTGGCTCGATGAACACGCTGTCAGCTATGACTTTCATGATTACAAAACGGCCGGAATCGACCGTGAACACCTGACCCAGTGGTGCGACGAGCACGGCTGGCAAGTGGTGTTGAACCGTGCAGGCACGACCTTTCGCAAGCTCGACGACGAACGCAAAGCCGATCTCGACCAGCCGAAAGCCATCGAACTGATGCTCGCACAACCCTCGATGATCAAGCGCCCGGTGCTCGATCTCGGTGACCGAACCCTGATTGGCTTCAAGCCAGATATCTACGCGGCAGCGCTCAAGTAAGCCAGCCCGTTCAATTTTGTTAGAGGTTATTTACATGTCCACTACCCTGTTCAGCCTGGCCTTTGGTGTTGGTACTCAAAACCGTCAAGGCGCATGGCTGGAAGTGTTTTACGCACAGCCCCTGCTTAATCCTTCGGCCGAACTGGTCGCGGCCATCGCACCGGTTCTGGGCTACACCGAAGGCAATCAGGCCATCGCGTTCAGCACCGCTCAGGCGTCGCAACTGGCTGAAGCACTGAAAGGCGTCGACGCTGCCCAGGTCGCGCTGCTGACCCGTCTGGCCGAGAGCCACAAGCCATTGGTCGCGACCATTTTGGCTGAAGACGTCCAGCTGACGTCCACGCCTGAGGCGTACCTCAAGCTGCACCTGCTGTCCCACCGCTTGGTCAAGCCGCACGGCCTGAACCTGGCGGGCGTATTCCCGTTGCTGCCGAACGTAGCCTGGACCAGCCAGGGCGCCATCGACCTGTCCGAACTGGCCGAGCATCAACTGGAAGCCCGTCTGCGTGGCGAGTTGCTGGAAGTGTTCTCGGTGGACAAGTTCCCGAAAATGACCGACTACGTGGTTCCGGCCGGCGTGCGTATCGCTGACGCGGCACGTATCCGTCTGGGGGCCTATGTGGGCGAAGGCACCACCGTGATGCACGAAGGTTTTGTTAACTTCAACGCCGGTACCGAAGGCCCGGGCATGATCGAAGGTCGTGTATCGGCAGGCGTATTCGTCGGCAAGGGTTCGGACCTGGGCGGCGGTTGCTCGACCATGGGCACTCTGTCGGGCGGCGGCAACATCGTGATCAAGGTCGGCGAAGGCTGCCTGATCGGTGCGAACGCCGGTATCGGTATCCCGTTGGGCGACCGCAACACCGTTGAGTCGGGCCTGTATGTGACCGCTGGCACCAAGGTGGCGCTGCTGGATGAGCACAACAAGCTGGTCAAAGTGGTCAAGGCGCGTGAACTGGCCGGTCAACCTGACCTGTTGTTCCGCCGCAATTCGGAGACTGGTGCCGTGGAATGCAAAACCCACAAATCGGCCATCGAACTGAACGAAGCACTGCACGCTCACAACTAAGCGTCGAAAGCTCACCTGTGGGAGGCTCACTCCCACAGGGTCTGGCGTACACCCGCCCATGTTTACCAGGGCCGAATAACATGATGATCCCCTCTCCCTGGCGCGCCGACTTTCCGGCCATCGCCGCTCTGCAACGGCAAGACCAGACCTATCTGGACAACGCCGCCACCACGCAAAAACCTCAAGCCCTGCTGGACGCCCTGACGCATTACTACGCCAACGGCGCAGCCAATGTGCATCGGGCGCAACACTTGCCCGGCGCCCATGCCACCCAGGCGTTCGAGGCCAGCCGCAGCAAAGTCGCCCGTTGGCTGAATGTCGGCGATGGCGGGCAGATCATTTTTACTCACGGCGCGACTTCTGCGCTGAATCTCCTGGCCTATGGCCYGGAACACTTATTCAATCCGGGCGATGAGATTGTCATCAGCGCCCTGGAGCATCACGCCAACCTGCTGCCATGGCAACAACTGGCCCAGCGACGCGAGCTGAAACTGGTGATCCTGCCGCTGGATACCGACGGTTTGATCGACCTGGAGGCCGCCGCGCAGTTGATCAACCCACGAACCCGCTTGCTGGCGGTCAGTCAGCTGTCCAACGTGCTCGGCGCCTGGCAGCCGCTGCCCGCTTTATTGGCGATGGCCAAGGCGCACGACGCCTTGACGGCGGTCGATGGCGCTCAAGGCGTGGTGCATGGTCGGCATGACGTGCAGGCGTTGGGTTGCGACTTTTATGTATTTTCCAGTCACAAGCTCTACGGTCCCGATGGACTCGGCGTGTTGTACGGCCGCAATGAAGCGCTGAAACACCTGCGCCACTGGCAATTTGGCGGTGAAATGGTGCTGGATGCGGACTACCAAAGCGCTCGCTTTCGCCCTGCCCCACTGGGTTTCGAGGCTGGAACGCCGCCGATTGCCAGTGTGATTGGTTTGGGGGCGACGCTGGATTACCTGGCGGCCCTCGATCAGGACGCCGTGTCTGCGCATGAAGCGGCGCTGCACAATTATTTGTTGAAAGGTCTAGAAGCGCGCAATGGCATTCGGCTGCTGGGCAAGCCGCAACTGGCGCTGGCGAGTTTTGTCGTCGAGGGTGTGCATAACTCTGATCTGGCGCATTTGCTGACCGAACAGGGCATCGCAGTGCGCGCCGGTCATCACTGCGCCATGCCGTTGCTCAAGAGTTTCGAGCTGGCCGGGGCGATTCGGGTGTCGCTGGCGCTGTATAACGATTCCGAAGACCTGGAGCGATTCTTTGAAGCGCTGGATCAGGCGTTGGAGCTGCTGCGATGAGCCTGCCTGTCGACGCGGTGACGGCGCTGGACACGTTTCAGAACGCGGCTGGCTGGGAACAGCGAGCGCGGTTGTTGATGCAGTGGGGCGACCGTCTGCCTGCGTTGAGTGATGTGGATAAGATTGACGCCAACCGGGTGCATGGCTGTGAAAGTCAGGTCTGGTTGGTGGGCTCGCTTCAGGATGGCCATTGGCGGTTTTCGGCGAGCAGCGATGCGCGGTTGATTCGCGGGCTGGTGGCGTTGCTGCTGGCGCGGGTCAACGGGTTGTCGGCCGCTGAACTTCGGCAGGTGGATTTGYCGGAATGGTTCAATCAGCTTGGGCTTTCGCGACAGCTCTCGCCTTCGCGCAGTAATGGCCTGAATGCCGTGCTTCAGCGGATGAATGAGTTGGCTCAGTAGCTGATCGTTCCCACGCTCCGCGTGGGAATGCCTCTTCGGACGCTCTGCGTTCGGCTGTTGAAGGGACGCGGAGCGTCCCGGGCTGCATTCCCTCGCAGAGCGTGGGAACGATCAGCGTCAGACAGGCTTGACGCGATCCGAAGGCCGCCGAACCCCGGCAACAATCTTATCCACAGCCTTGGTCGCCGCGACCATGCCGAACGTCGCCGTCACCATCATCACCGCGCCAAACCCGCCGGCACAGTCCAGTTTCACGCCATTCCCTACAAAACTCTTCTGCAAGCAAATGCTGCCATCGGGTTTCGGGTAGCGCAGTTGCTCGGTGGAAAACACGCACGGCACGCTGTAATGACGGGTCACGGTGCGGGAGAAATTGTAATCACGGCGCAATGTAGAACGAACTTTCGACGCCAACGGATCGTTGAACGTACGGTTCAAATCGCACACCTGAATCAGCGTCGGATCAATCTGCCCACCCGCCCCGCCGGTGGTGATGATTTGGATCTTGCGTCGCTTGCACCAGGCAATCAGCGCCGCCTTGGCGTTAACGCTGTCGATGCAGTCGATCACGCAGTCAATGTTCGGCGTGATGTACTCGGCCATGGTCTCGCGGGTGACGAAATCTGMCACCGCGTGCACCGTGCAGTCCGGGTTGATCCCGCGCAGGCGCTCGGCCATCACTTCGACTTTCGGTTTGCCGACGGTGCTGTCCAGCGCGTGTAATTGACGGTTGGCGTTGCTGACACAAACGTCATCGAGATCAAACAGCGAAATCTCGCCCACCCCACAACGGGCAACGGCTTCCGCCGCCCAGGAACCGACGCCACCGACGCCGACAATCGCCACATGCGCCGCGCGCAGGCGCTCCAGCCCCTCGATGCCATACAAACGGGCGATGCCTGCAAACCGCGGATCTTCTGTGCTCATGACCAATACCCCAAAAACCGGCGCGCATTATAGGCTTCACAGCGAGAACTTTTAACCTTCTGGCTACAAGTGTAAGAACTTATGTGAAACGGGATTGCCCAACGTCAGACTTTTCCCTGCCTGATGTACGGTAAGTGAAAGCACGGTGTAGGATGCGCGCCCCAAAGTCCTTTGGCAGCCGTTCTGCCGACCGTTCCTTCGTTCCACTGCCTCCGGAACCCGAAATAACCATGTCATCGCGTAAATTTGGACTCAACCTGGTCGTGGTGCTTGCCATCGCAGCCTTGTTTACCGGCTTCTGGGCGCTGATCAATCGCCCGGTCACCGCCCCCAACTGGCCTGAACAGATCGCTGGATTCTCGTACTCGCCGTACCAGCAAGGCCAGTACCCACAAAAAGAGCAATACCCGACCGACGATCAAATGCGTCGCGACCTGGAGATCCTGAGCAAGCTCACGGACAACATCCGTACTTACTCGGTCGATGGCACATTGGGAAACATTCCCAAACTGGCAGAAGAGTTCGGCTTGCGGGTCACCCTCGGGATCTGGATCAGCCCGGACCAGGAGCGCAATGAGCGCGAAATCACCCGCGCCATCGAAATCGCCAACACCTCGCGCAGCGTGGTTCGTGTGGTTGTAGGCAACGAGGCAATCTTCCGTAAGGAAATTACCGCCGCCGAACTCAGCGTACTGCTGGATCGCGTCCGCGCGGCCGTGAAAGTGCCGGTTACCACTTCCGAGCAGTGGCACGTCTGGGAAGAACACCCGGAACTGGCCAAACACGTCGACCTGATCGCCGCGCACGTTTTGCCTTATTGGGAATTTATCCCGGTGGACAAGGCCGGCCAGTTCGTCCTCGACCGCGCCCGCGACCTGAAAAAGATGTTCCCGAAAAAACCACTGCTGCTCTCGGAGGTTGGCTGGCCGAGCAACGGTCGTATGCGTGGCGGCACCGATGCCAGCCCGGCAGATCAGGCGATTTATCTGCGCACTTTGGTCAACAAGCTCAACCGCCAGGGCTTCAACTACTTCGTGATCGAAGCGTTTGACCAACCGTGGAAGGCCAGCGACGAAGGTTCGGTGGGCGCGTATTGGGGCGTGTTCAACGCCGCGCGCCAGCAGAAATTCAACTTCGAAGGCCCGGTAGTCGCGATCCCGCAATGGCGAGTAMTGGCGATCGGCTCGGCCGTATTGGCGTTGCTGTCCCTGACCCTGTTGATGATCGATGGCTCGGCCCTGCGCCAGCGTGGTCGTACCTTCCTGACCTTCATCGCGTTTCTGTGCGGCTCGGTGTTGGTGTGGATCGGTTACGACTACAGCCAGCAATACAGCACCTGGTTCAGCCTGACCGTCGGATTCCTCTTGGCCCYCGGTGCACTCGGGGTCTTTATCGTTCTGTTGACCGAGGCCCATGAGCTGGCC
>NZ_JBFULH010000262.1:0-5906 GCF_056400445.1 Pseudomonas sp. P5_B2
CGCATGATGTGGGAAAAAATCACGGTGTAGACGATGATCATCGACAGGGGGTTGAGCACCGGCCACAACGCGCCGAATAACGAATTGCGATAACGCGCTTGAAACTCACGCTGGACGCTACCGAGGATGAACCCTCGATAGCTGCGAAGCGAGCGGTACAGAGAAAGCAGCATTCAAACCGTCCTGCCATATTGGTCTTCGAAGCGAACGATATCGTCCTCTCCCATGTATTCGCCGCTTTGCACTTCGATGATCACAAGGTCGATCACGCCGGGGTTTTCCAGGCGATGTTTGTGACCGGCGGCAATGAACGTCGATTCATTCTTGGCCACCAGCTGGGTGCCGGTACCGTTGTTGGTGACCTTGGCCATGCCTTCGACTACTACCCAATGCTCATTGCGATGGTGGTGCATTTGCAGTGACAACTTGCCACCGGGTTTGACCACGATGCGTTTGATTTTGAAGCGAGGGCCTTCTTCAAGGACGGTGTAAGTGCCCCAAGGTCGGCTGACCGTACGGTGCAGGCGATAGGCTTCGTGCTGCTCGTCCTTGAGCTGCTTGGCCACCCGACGCACGTCCTGGGCGCGATCAGCGTGGGCCACCAACACCGCATCGGCGGTGTCGATGATGATCAAGTTATCCACACCCACGGCTGCCACCAGACGGTTTTCGCTCTGGATAAAGTTATTATGACTGTCTATGAGCACCGCGTCGCCGCTGGTCCGGTTGTTTTGCGCATCTGCCGGTACCAGTGCGGCTACCGCCCCCCACGAGCCGATGTCGCTCCAGTCGAATGCGGCGGGCACTACCACCACTTTGTCGGAACGCTCCATCAGGGCGTAGTCGATGGAAATGTCTGTCATTTCGGCAAACAACGCCGGGGACAATTCCTGTTGCAGGAACCCGATGGTTTCCACCGGGCTACTGGCCGCCATACAGGATTTCGCCTGCTCGAGTAACTCGGGGGCGTGAATCGCCAACTCGGCCAGCACGGTGGCGATCGAGAAGCAGAACATTCCGGAATTCCACAGGAAGTTGCCGCTCTTCAGGTACTGCATCGCGGTTTGCAGGTCAGGTTTTTCGACGAAGCGTTGCACCTTGGCTGCGCCTTTACCGTCCAGCGCTGCGCCGGTTTCGATGTAGCCAAAACCGGTTTCCGGAGCGTTCGGCACCACGCCGAAGGTTACCAGGAAACCATCCCTGGCCAGCTCCACGGCGTGCTCCACTGCAGTCTTGAAGGCGTCTTCGTTGAGGATCAAATGATCGGCGGGCATCACCACCATGATCGCTTCGTCGCCGTGCAGTGCCTGCAGCGCCAGCGCCGCCGCCGCGATGGCCGGAGCCGTATTGCGACCGGTCGGCTCAAGCAGAAAGTGCCCGCGATGGCGACCGAGGTGCGCCTCCTGATAGTGATCCTTGCTCTGGAAGTAGTAGTCGCGGTTGGTCACCGTGACGATATCGCCCCAGCCATGGAGCAAACCGGCGGCACGGCGGTAGGTTTTGCCTAGCAGCGACTGACCATCGGGCAAGGTCATGAAGGGTTTGGGATGTCCCTCGCGGGACACCGGCCACAAGCGAGTTCCAGCACCGCCGGAGAGGATCACAGGAATCAGCATGGTTTACTCCTTGGCGACGCGTTTCATGTCCGCATCCATCATCATGCGGATCAAGGTTTCCAGGTCGGTCTTTGGCTTCCAGCCCAGTACGCGCTGGGCTTTGGCCGGGTTGCCGAGTAGTACTTCCACTTCGGCCGGGCGGAAAAACGCCGGGTCGATTTTGACAAAGTCGCGATAATTCAGGTCGACGTGTTCGAAGGCGATCCGGCACATTTCGCGTACGGTGGTGGTCACGCCGGTGGCGACCACGAAGTCATCGGGCTTGTCTTGTTGCAGCATCAGCCACATGGCTTCGACGTAATCGCCGGCAAAACCCCAGTCGCGCTTSGCRTCGAKGTTGCCCAGGCGCAGTTCCTGCTGTTTGCCCTGCTTGATGCGGGCGGCTGCGTCGGTCACTTTACGGGTCACGAACTCGATGCCGCGCAAKGGGGATTCGTGGTTGAACARGATCCCGCTGCTGGCGTGCAGGTTGAAGCTTTCGCGGTAGTTCACGGTGATCCAGTGGCCATACAGCTTGGCCACGCCGTACGGGCTGCGCGGGTAGAACGGGGTGTTCTCGTCTTGCTGCTCGGCCTGGATCAGGCCAAACATTTCGCTGGTGGACGCTTGATAAAAACGCGTATGCGGACTGAATTGACGAATGGCTTCGAGCAGGTGAGTCACCCCTAGCCCGTCGACGATGCCGGTGGTGACCGGTTGGTCCCAAGAGGCGGCGACAAAGCTCTGCGCGGCCAGGTTATAGACCTCGTCCGGGGCCGACTTGATGACCGCGCGCTGCACCGAGCAGGCATCGGCCATGTCGCCGTCCAGGTAAACGATGTCGCTCTCGACGCCCATCTCACGCAGGCGCCAGCGCGAATCGCTGCTGCGACGCGCCACTAACCCGTGGACTTTATAACCCTTGTCGAGCAGCAGTTTGGCCAGATACGCGCCGTCCTGGCCGGTGATCCCTGTGATCAGTGCGCTTTTTGTCATTCTTGTYGTACTCGCGGCTCCCAGTCGGACAGGATCGCCCGCGGGGATTGTTGTGTTGGGATTTCAGGCGTCCATCCTGTGGCGTGAGTAAGCTTGGCAGAGCTACCACAGACGCGACGCTGATCTGCGCGGCGAAGGCGTGTGGGGTCTTGAATCAATTGCATATCGACCTGGGCGAGATCCCCCAGTTGTTCAATCAAACTGCGAATGCTCTGCTCGTGCCCCGAGCAGATGTTGTAAACCTGTCCCGGTACGCCCTTTTCCAGCAGTGCCAGGTAAGCCGAAATTACATCGTCCACATCCAGGAAGTCGCGTGTGACATCGATGTCACCGACTTCCAGTTGTGGCGCTTGCAACCCTTGTTTGATTCGGTTGATCTGCCTGGCAGCGCTGGCGATGACGAAGCTTTCGCTTTGCCCCGTGCCAATGTGGTTGAACGGACGGGCGACCATGACCGGCCAGCCCTCACTCAACCCCCATTGCAGACTCAGGAATTCAGCCGACAGTTTGCTCACGGCATAGGGATTGCGCGGACAGGGTGGCTGGCGTTCGGTGATGGGCAGCTCGGCTTCGATGACCTGGCCGTAGACATCGCCAGAGCTGACGTACAGAAACGTCCCGGTGAAACCGCAAGCCTTCAGGGCCTGTAGCAGGTTCAGGGTGCCGATCAGGTTGATATTGAACGTGCGCGCCGGATTGCGGAAGGCTTCAGGAACGAAGGTCTGGCCGGCCAGGTGAATGACCGCGTCGGGCATCTCGGGCCACAGAGCTTCAAGACTGTCCGGCTCAGCGAGGTCGTAACGGGAAATGGCAGGCAGAAGTGCCCATTCCGAGGCATCAGCGTTCAGGCGGGATTGGAGGTGTTGCCCGACGAATCCACTGAGACCCGTCACGAACAGACGCTTTTTCAAACAGCAGCCTCTTGGTCATTCATTTCGTCCATTCCTCACAGGTTTTACGCAGTGGTCTGACAGACCGGTTGGATGCCGTGTCGAAATATAGGCGAAATATTTTATTGTTGTTGTTTGGTCGCCAATTTGTGCCAATTACTCAGCAATTTCAACAGGTCCGATCGTGACCCGTCAGTTCTACTTAGAGTCACCTGATTTTTTCTCTACCTGTGGTTCACGAATCCTCAATGGATGTGTTTAGAATGCCCCTCGTCACGATAACCGGTGTTTGTTTGGGATCTTCCGAGACTCCGCGAATGCGACCATTAAAACAAGAACGTAGACGGGCAAACAGACGATGGGCGATGACTGGCGAACGCCGGCTCGATCCAGGTTTTGCCGTCGTAGAGTGGGGCTGCCGGGATGGCGGTTTCCTCGTGGGATGCCATGAATTTCATTCTTTACTCGGACGTAAACGGCGGCTCCATCAGCCAGAGCCTCGGTCGTCCCGAATACAGTTACTACTTCGTGCTCAAGGCTTATCGTCCGGTGCTCGAAAGCCTTGGACGCGTGCATGTGGTGTCCTCCACCGACGAGGTCGACCCCCTCTACAAACAATTGCTGGCCGTTGGCGAAGACAGTCTGTTTTTGTCATTTACGCCGCCGCAGAAAACCCCGAACAACATTGAGTGCCCGACGATCTGCGTGGTGGCATGGGAGTTCGACTCGATTCCAGACGAGCGGTGGGACAACGACCCGCGTCAGGACTGGACGCAAATGCTGGCGCGTCAGGGGGGGGTGATCACGCTCTCCACTCATACCGCCCGGGCGATTCGCAAGTCCATGGGCGACGACTTTCCGGTGCTGGTGTTGCCCACGCCGTTGTGGGAAAACTTCGCGGACATACGCAGCCAGCACACCAGCGTCCCGGTGAACGAAGGTTCGACGCTGGCGATCAAGGGCTGCATTTTCGATACGCGTACGCTGGGGCTCAGCGCGGACGCGCTGATTCCGGAGCCGCCGACGGCCGAGGAACTGGCAGCGCTAGAGGCTTTGAAACCACCGCCACTGACGCTGAAACGTCGCTTCGTGATTGCCCGGCATTACCTTCATATGTGGCGCCGGGACTTGGGTAAAGCGCTGCCGATCCCGGTGCATCGCACTCATTTTTTGAGCCAGTGGTACTGGGAAGGGATTCGTGACTTGTTGTCGTACTCCGCCCATGCGCGCCTCGCCGCCCGGATGCCGACCATCGCCGGTCCGCAGACGATGGCAGTACCCGAACTACCACCGCGAGAGTGGCCCGACACCAGCAACCAGGTCGAAATCGAGGTTGACGGTGTGGTCTACGTCACCGTGTTCAACCCGCGCGACGGCCGCAAGAACTGGCATCAACTCATTACCGCGTTCTGCTGGGCGTTCCGCGAAACAGATGACGCCACGCTGGTGCTGAAGATTACCCAAAACGACCTGTCGTCTTACTACGATGAGCTGATGACCTTGCTCGCGCAGCTTTCGCCATTCGCCTGTCGGGTGGTGGTGATGCATGGTTATCTGGACGATTCGCAATACGCCCGGCTTTATGCAGCTGCCAGTTACTACGTCAATGCATCGCGCTGCGAAGGGCTGTGCCTGCCGCTGATGGAGTTCATGGCCAGCGGCAAACCGGTGATTGCTCCGGATCATACGGCCATGGAGGATTACATCGATGAGCGCGTGGCGTTTGTGGTCAAGTCCAGTGAGGAGTTGACCATCTGGCCGCAGGACACCCGGATTATTTATCGCACCCTGCGTTACCGACCGGACTGGGGTTCGCTGAAAACCGCTTACGAAAACAGCTACCGGATGGCCAAAGCGCAACCGCTGGAGTATCAGCGCATGTCCCGTGCCGCCATCGAGCGTATGCATAACTATTGCGCTTTCGCCCCAGTGCAGAAGCGCCTGGCGGATTTTTTCGGTCTGACGCCAAAGGCTTTGCCGAAAGCGAATGTAATGGATCACGCCGCATGCTGATCATTATTCATTCGGAAACCAACCAGCACACCATTACCCAGAACCTTGGTCGCTCGGAGTACAGCTATTACTTCGTGCTCAAGGAGTATCGGCCGGTGTTGGAGCGACTGGGTCAAGTGGTGGAAGTCAGCGACCCACAGACCGAAGTCGATGCCTTGTACCTCGACTGTCTTGCCCGTGGTGAAGACTGCGTGTTCCTGTCGTTCTCACCTCCGCATCGCACGCCGGTCAATTTCGCCTGTCCGACGCTGCCGGTATTCGCATGGGAATTCAGCACCATCCCCAACGAGCCCTTCGCCGGTGAGTCTCACAATGACTGGCGCACGGTGTTTGGAGCTTGCGGAGCGGCGATTACTCATTCCAGCTACACCGTTACTGCAGTGCGCGAGGCGATGGGCGCCGACTATCCGAT
>NZ_JBFULH010000263.1:0-5860 GCF_056400445.1 Pseudomonas sp. P5_B2
GGTTGATCATGAACGGGCCGCGCGCCTGCATCGGGGTAAAACCCGAGTACACGCCGTACGCCAGTCCGCGTTTCTCGCGCACTTCGCTCATCAGGCGGGTGCCGAAACCACCGCCGCCGAGGATCTGGTTGCCCATGGAAAGCGCGGCGTAGTCCGGATCGTCACGGTCGATGCCCAGTTGCGCGAGCATCAGGTTGGTCTGCTTGGACGGGAACTCGATGTGGCCGACGCTGGCTTTGGGCTCTTGGGGTGGTGCAATTTTCGCCAGTGCGGGGCCTTTTGGCAGTGCGCTGGAGACCTGCGCGGCAATCGCCTCGGCCTCGGCGCGGGACAGATCACCGACCAGCGCAATTACCACGTTGCCAGCCGCATAGGCTTTCTCATGGAATGCCTTCAACTGAGCCTGGGTGATCGCTGGAACGGATTTCGCCGTACCGTCGCTGGCATGCGCGTAAGGGTGATCACCGTACAAACGGTCCATCAGTTCCAGGCTCGCCAGTTTGCCGGGGTTTTGCTTCTGGTATTCGAAACCGGCGAGCATCTGGTTCTTGATGCGGGCGAAGGAGTCGGCCGGGAAGGTCGGTTTGCCAATGACTTCAGAGAACAACTTCAGGGCCGGTTCACGCTTTTGCGCGGCGCTGAGGCTGCGCAAGGAAACCAGTGCCATGTCTTTGAACGCGCCGTTGCCAAAGTCAGCGCCCAGGCCTTCGAAGCCCTCAGCGATGGCACCGGCATCTTTGCCTGCCACGCCTTCGTTTAGCATCGCGTTGGTCAGCATGGCGAGACCCGCTGCCTCGCCGTCCTGGCTGCTGCCGGCGGCGAAGATCAGGCGCATGTCGAACATCGGTAGCTCGCGGGCTTCGACGAACAGCACCTTGGCGCCTTCGGCGGTGGTCCAGGTCTGTACGTCAAGGGCACGGTGGCTGGGTGCCTTGCCGTTGAGTTCCGTCAGCGATTGCAGCTTCTGGCTGGACTTGGCTTTGTCCAGCGCCTCGCTGGCCTTGGACTCACTGCTTCTGGACAGGTAGAAGGTCGCAGAGCCGATCAGTGCGACAGCCATCAAGCCGATCAGGGCCAGACGTGGTTTTTTACGCTCACTCATGAGTCGTCTCCAGTGGCAGTACATGGGCGACGCTGAGACGTTCGCGGGTGAAATACAGCTTGGCAGCGTTCTGGATGTCTTGTGGCGTTACGCTTTGCAGGTCGGCCAGTTCGGTATCCATCAGCTTCCACGACAGGCCGACTGTTTCCAGTTGGCCGATGGACGTGGCCTGGCTGGTGATCGAGTCGCGCTCGAAGACCAGGCCGGCGATCACCTGAGCCCTTACGCGTTCCAGCTCTTCGGCGGACGGTGCGGTGGTTTTCAGCTGTTCGAGCAGCTTCCACAGACCGGCTTCAGCCTGGGCCATGGTTTTCTTTTTCTGGGTGTTGGGTGAAGCCGACAAGGTGAACAGGCTATCACCGCGAGTGTAGGCGTCGTAGCTCGACGAACCGCCAGACACCAACTCTTCACCGCGTTCCAGTTGCGTCGGGATGCGCCCGCTGTAGCCGCCGTCGAGCAGGGCCGAGATCAGGCGCAAGGCGTTTACCGAGCGTTTGTCTTCGGCGGTGGCGATGCTCGGCACGTTGAAGCCCAGCATCAGGCTCGGCAATTGGGTTTGCACATGCAGGGTGATCAGGCGTTCGCCGGGCTCGGCCAGTTCCAGCGGTTTTTTGGCAATGGGTACATCGCGTTTGGCAATGGGGCCGAAATAACGCTGGGCAAGGGCTTTGACCTCGTCCGGGGTAACGTCACCGACCACCACCAGCGTGGCGTTGTTCGGCGCGTACCAGGATTGATACCAGTGGCGCAGTTCGTCGACGGTCATGCGATCCAGGTCAACCATCCAGCCGATGGTTGGCGTGTGGTAACCACTGGCCGGGTAAGCCATCGCCTTGAAGCGTTCGTAGGCCTTGGACATCGGCTTGTCGTCGGTGCGCAGGCGACGTTCTTCTTTAATGACTTCGATCTCGCGAGCGAACTCGTCAGCCGGCAGACGCAGGCTGGCCATGCGGTCCGCTTCCAGTTCGAAGGCTACGCCCAGACGATCGCGGGCCAGCACTTGATAGTAAGCCGTGAAGTCGTCGCTGGTGAACGCGTTCTCTTCGGCGCCGAGGTCGCGCAGGATCAGCGAGGCTTCACCGGGGCCGACTTTCTCGCTGCCTTTGAACATCATGTGTTCGAGGGCATGGGAAAGACCGGTCTGACCCGGTGTTTCGTAGCTGGAACCGACCTTGTACCAGACCTGGGAAACCACCACCGGCGCACGATGGTCTTCGCGCACGATAACTTTCAGGCCGTTATCGAGAGTGAATTCGTGGGTGGGTTGTGGATCGGCAGCGAAGACTGACAGTGGCAGGCAAACTGTGCTGAGCAGCAGGCCTGCAGCGCGGCGGGCTAGAGCATTCATTCTTTTTTAAACCTGTTGGGCTGCCCGCTTGGTCTTAGCCTAGGCGGGCGAGGAGGTGCTAGGATACTGATCCGTTTTACTGGCGGCCACGCCTATCAGGCCATTGATCGGTCAGCAGGTTGTTTGGGTTTGCGACGCAAGCTTTGGGTTTGATAGCTAAACTCTGTGTTTTCGCCGACGATGCCGTTCCAGTCCTTCGAATTAGTCGACCTTTGAGGTGCAGATTTCACCTCGACAAAATGTTGCGCGTGAACAAGCTGGGTCAATCGCAGTCTGTTCTGCATCGAATATTTATTTGCCGGGGCGCCCTTGGGTGCGCCGCTACTGTGAGATAGCCGTCCTCCATGTTTGGTTCCAACGACGACAAGAAAGCCCCAGCTGCGGCTGGCGAGAAGAAAAGCCTGTTCGGATGGCTGCGCAAAAAGCCGCAGGAACCCGTCGTCGAACAGCCACAGCCACTTCCTGAGCCCACGCCGGCACCGGTTATACCGGTTATAGATGAAGAGCTCGCGCCAACTGTCTTGCCCATCGCCGAACCGGTGCTGCAACCGGTGGTTGAGCCGGATCTCGTTGCCGAAGTCGTTACCCAAGTGCAGCAGGCACCTATCGCGCAACCGTGGCTGACGCTGCCGGTGGCTGAAGAGCCCGTTGCTCTCGTTGTAGATGAATTGGCGCCACACATTACGCCGCCAATTCCTGCTCCGACCGCGTTTGTGCCTAACCCGGTTCAGGCTGCTGTGGTTGATCCGGTTGTTGCGCCAACCGTCGTGGCTGCGCCTGAACCGGTTGTAGCACCAGCCGTCGTAGCCGAGCCTGAGGCGGTTATTGCGCCATCCGTTGTGGCTGTGCCTGAACCGGTTGTTGCGCCAGTCATCGTGGCTGCGCCAGAGCCGGTTGTTGCGCCAGTCGTCGTGGCTGCGCCTGAACCGGTTGTAGCACCAGCCGTCGTAGCCGAGCCTGAGCCGGTGGTTGCAGAACCTGTGGTTCCTGCTTTCATTGCTCCGGTTGCTCCGGTTGCTCCGGTTGCTCCGGTTGCTCCGGTTGCTCCGGTTGTGCAAGCACCAGCACCTGTCGTCGCTCCCGTCGAAACACTCGTCGAGCCGCCGCGTACAGAAGAATCCAAAGCCGGTTTCTTCGCCCGCCTCAAGCAAGGCCTGTCCAAGACCAGCGCCAGCATCGGTGAAGGCATGGCCAGCCTGTTTCTGGGCAGAAAGGCTATCGATGACGAACTGCTTGAAGACCTGGAAACCCGTCTGCTGACCGCCGACGTTGGTGTCGAAGCCACGTCGGTGATCATCCAGCGCCTGACCCAAAAGGTCGCGCGCAAAGAACTGGCCGATGCCGATGCACTGTACAAGTCCTTGCAAGCCGAGCTGGCCGCCATGCTCAAGCCTGTCGAGCAGCCGCTGAAAATCACCTCGCAGAACAAGCCGTTCGTGATCCTGGTGGTAGGCGTCAACGGCGCCGGCAAGACCACCACAATCGGCAAACTGGCGAAGAAGCTGCAGCTCGAAGGCAAGAAAGTCATGCTCGCGGCCGGTGACACCTTCCGCGCCGCAGCGGTCGAGCAGTTGCAGGTCTGGGGCGAACGCAACAAGATCCCGGTCATCGCCCAGCACACCGGCGCCGACTCGGCATCGGTTATCTTTGACGCCGTTCAGGCGGCCAAGGCCCGTGGCATTGATGTCCTGATCGCCGACACCGCCGGTCGTCTGCACACCAAAGACAATTTGATGGAAGAACTGAAAAAAGTTCGCCGGGTTATCAGCAAGCTCGATGCCGACGCGCCGCACGAAGTGCTATTGGTGCTCGATGCCGGGACCGGCCAGAACGCCATCAACCAGGCCAAACAATTCAACCAGACCGTCGCACTGACCGGCTTGGCGCTGACCAAGCTCGACGGCACCGCCAAAGGTGGGGTGATTTTCGCCCTGGCCAAGCAGTTCGGCCTGCCGATCCGCTACATCGGTGTCGGTGAAGGCATCGACGATTTGCGTACTTTTGAAGCAGAACCCTTTGTCCAGGCACTGTTTGCCGAGCGGGAGCGTTCATGATTCGTTTCGAACAGGTCGGTAAACGCTACCCGAACGGTCACGTCGGCTTGCATGAGCTGAGCTTTCGAGTCCGTCGGGGCGAATTTTTGTTTGTAACCGGACATTCCGGCGCCGGTAAAAGCACCTTATTGCGACTGCTGCTGGCGATGGAGCGTCCGACCACGGGCAAATTGCTCCTGGCCGGTCAGGACCTCGCCACCATCAGCAGCGCGCAGATTCCTTATCTTCGCCGGCAGATCGGCGTGGTGTTCCAGAATCACCAGCTGCTGTTCGATCGCACGGTGTTCAATAATGTCGCGCTGCCCTTGCAGATCCTTGGCCTGTCGAAGGCCGAGATCGTCAAGCGCGTGGATTCGGCGCTGGAACGCGTGGCGCTTTCGGACAAAACCGATTTGTATCCGGGCGACCTGTCCACCGGTCAGCAACAGCGCGTCGGCATTGCCCGCGCCATCGTTCACCGGCCGGCCTTGCTGCTGGCGGATGAACCGACCGGTAACCTCGACCCGCGTCTGGCCGCCGAAATCATGGGCGTGTTCGAAGACATCAATCGCTTGGGCACCAGTGTGCTGATCGCCAGTCACGACCTGGCGCTGATCGCTCGTATGCGTCACCGCATGCTGACGCTGCAACGTGGTCGATTGATTGGCGACGGGGAGGCTACCGAATGAGCGCGACACGCAGCCCCAAAGTTTCCGAACGTGTAGCCCCGAAGGCTGCCGATCCGCAACCGCAAAAGAAAAAACACGACGATGACGACGGTCCGGACTTTGCCACGTTGTTCCGCGCCTGGGTTGAAAGCCACCGCGCCAGTCTGCTGGACAGCTTGCGTCGCTTGGGCAAACAGCCCATCGGCAGCTTTTTCACCTGCATGGTGATGGCCGTTGCGCTGAGTTTGCCGATGGGGCTGTCACTTTTGCTGAGTAACGTCGAGCGGCTGGGCGGGTCCTGGCAGCGTGCGGCGCAAATTTCCCTGTACCTGCAATTGGAGGCCAGCCCCGTTGAGGGCGAGTCGCTGCGCGAACAGATCAAAGGCATGCCGGGTGTAGCGGATGCACAATATGTCGGTCGCGATCAGGCGCTGGAGGAATTTCAGCAGCAGTCCGGTTTGGGCGACGCGCTCAAGGAGTTGCCGGAAAACCCGCTGCCTGGCGTGGTTCTGGTGATCCCGAAGGAAGTCGACAAACCCGCGCTTGAAGCATTAAGACAAAAACTTTCCGAGCTGCCGAAGGTACAACAGGCGCAACTTGATCTAGTCTGGGTCGAGCGTCTGGCCGCCATCCTCAAGTTGGGCGACCGTTTTGTCTTCGGTCTGACCGTGCTGCTGGTTTCTGCATTACTTTTGGTGATAGGCAATAC
>NZ_JBFULH010000264.1:0-5819 GCF_056400445.1 Pseudomonas sp. P5_B2
CCCGGGTGGCGATAGAGCACGCCTTCGAGTTCGATGGTGGAGATGTTCTCGCCGCCCGAGATGATGATGTCCTTGAGCCGGTCCTTGATTTCGACGTATCCGTCGGGATGCCATACTGCCAAGTCACCCGTGTGGAACCAGCCGCCTTCGAACGCTTCGGCAGTGGCGGTCGGATTCTTCAGGTAGCCCTTCATGACGGTGTTGCCGCGCAAGAAGATCTCACCGATAGTCTGGCCGTCGCGTGGGGTGGGTTCCAGCGTTTTGCTATCGCCGACCATCACGCCTTCGAGCGTCGGGTAGCGAACGCCCTGACGCGATTTGATTTGCGCCCGCTTCTCCAGAGAAAACTCATCCCATTCGGCGTGCCAGGCGCAAACCGTCACTGGGCCATAGGTTTCGGTCAGGCCAAACACGTGAGTGACCTTGATGCCCATCTCCTCGACGGCACCGATCACTTTGGCCGGTGGCGCAGCGCCCGCGACCAACGCATGGACCGGGTGATCGATGGCCGCTTTGGCTGATTCTGGCATGTTCACCAGGGCATTGAGCACGATCGGCGCACCGCACAGGTGAGTGACCTGATGCTCGCGGATCAGCGTGAGCACTTTCTGCGGATCGACCCGGCGCAGGAATACGTGTACACCCGCCAACGCGGTAATGGTCCACGGATAGCACCAGCCATTGCAATGGAACATCGGCAGGGTCCAAAGGTAAACCGGATGATTGCCTATGGCCCAAGTCATCTGGTTACCCAATGCGCTCAGGTAAGCGCCGCGATGGTGGTAAACCACGCCCTTGGGATTGCCGGTGGTGCCTGACGTGTAATTCAGCGAAATGGCTTGCCACTCGTCGACCGGCCATTGCCAGTCGAATGCCGGGTCGCCTTCAGCCAGCAGTGCTTCGTAGTCCAGATCGCTAGCGGCTTGGCCTTCACCGTATTCCGGGTCATTGACGTCAATCACCAGAGGCGGGTGATCCAGCATGCCGAGCGCCGCATGGATCACGCCATGGAACTCACGGTCGGTAATCAACACCTTGGCTTCGCCATGCTGCAGCATGAATGCGATCGCCTCGGCATCCAGTCGGACGTTGAGCGGGTTAAGCACAGCGCCGATCATCGGTACACCGAAATGCACTTCAAGCATCTCGGGAATATTGGGCAGCATCACCGCCACCGTGTCGCCCCTGCCGATACCGCGACCGGCCAGCGCCGAGGCAAGACTCCGGCAACGGTTGTAGGTCTGCGCCCAAGTGCGGCGAATCGAGCCGTGGATAACGGCAAGGTGGTTCGGATAAGTGCTGGCGGTACGCTCGATGAAGCTGAGCGGAGACAAGGCAATGTGGTTGACAGCCGACGGGCCTAGGCCTTGTTCATAGATAGACATGTGCGGGTACTCGATGGCTGATTGTTAGCTCTATGGTTGACCTTGCAGCGTAGTCGCCGAGGCCACCTTCAAATTCCGGTCAACTTTATATAACATTCAGCCTCGCATATGGAAGTACAACCTATGGCGTATAGTACATATACTATATGTTCTTCTTCTGTCTCCAAATCGCTCCGCCCGCCATCGAAGGCTGATATATGCTTGGATTCCCTGACAACGTAGACCCGCAATGACCCTCACCCCTGTTCGATTGCACAGTTGGCTGCGCCTGCAGCGCGAGGGTGTTTCCCTGGCCGCCCGGGCCGATGCGTTGTGTCGGGCGCTACAGGATTGCCCGGAGGTGCAGCGGGCGGTTTACCTGAGTTGGCAGCCCAATGCGCGCATCTACAGTCATGAGGGCGCCGCCCAGCATTTCCCGCCTGGGCTTGGCGACCCGGCGCTGGCCAGCGATCAGCTGCTCTTTGAGCATTTGGTCGAGGCAGGGCGCCTGGACCTGGCTCAAGTCCGTCAACTCGATTGCTGGTTGTCCGGCCGGTTACGCCGGGCCGCGATCAGCCATGGCCAGGTATTTGATCTGGCCTTGCAGCCGGGGCAACCGGGCTTGTTGCTGGTGGAAGTGCGCGAAGGCGTGAGTCTCGATTGGCTGGGCTGGGTGCAGGATTTGCTGACGACGCTGCTGAGCAGCGTCAACGGCATGCTGCGCGGTTCGCCATTGCTGGGTCACGATCCGCAACCGAGCCTGTTGCTCGATGCGCAGGGTCGACCGCTGGAGTTCAACGCGGCACTGATGGCGCTGCTCGCCGATAAGTCGCTGACCGATATGTTGGGCTTTTTACCGGTCAATCATCGGGTGTTGGTTCGTGCCTGCCTTGACCAGCAACGCGCTGTCGAAGGTGTCGAGGCGCAGTTTGAAACGCAGATCCTGATCTGGACGTTTATTCCCGACCCCCAGGACAACCGGGTGCTCGCCCGTTGCCGCGACGCCACGGCTCAAGTGCTGGCGGAGCGTGAAGCAGCTACAGCACGACGGCTGTATCGGCTGATCATCGAAAACACGACCGACCTGATTTCCCGCCACACACCGGAGGGGCGCGTAATCGATGCGTCACCGGCATCCTGGACGTTGCTCGGTTACTGGCCCGAAGAGTTGCGCGGCCAACTGGCGCAAGGCCTGTTTCATGAGCAGGATCTGACCGGCCTCGTGCAGCGCGCACGCGATGCGCTGGAGCAGGATGGTTATCACACCATGACTTATCGCATCCGCCATCGCGACGGCCATTACCTGTGGTTCGAAACCGCCAGCCGGGCGATCCGGGAAACCTACACCGGGGCGGTGGTCGAAGTCGTCAGCGTCTCACGGGACATCACGGCCCGGGTGCAGGCCGAAGAGAACAAGCGACGCCTGGCGGAAGTGGTCGAGGCCTACATCGATCCGGTGTTGTTTATTGCTCCCGAGGGGCAAGTTACTTACCTCAATCCAGCCGCGCGACGCATCCTCGGGATTGATGAGCAACAACCCATGCCGGACCTGGTCGAGTTGTTCGCCAGTGGCGACCTTGCGCGTCTGCAACGCGATGGCTGGAGCGGCGCCGAGCGGGATGGTGTGTGGAGCACCGATGCGCGATTGCAACCACCGGCCGGTGGCACATCGGTGCCGGTGTCGCTGGTACTACTGGCGCATCGTTCCGCCGGCGGTGAGCGTTATTACTCATTGGTCGCGCGCGACATGACCGAGCGCGAGCTGCGGGAAGTGCAACAGCGCCGTCATCAGGATGAACTGGCACACACCGCACGATTGGTCACTCTCGGTGAACTGGCGTCGGGGATCGCCCACGAAATCAACCAGCCGCTGGCTGCCGTGGTCAATTATGCCAATGCGAGCCAGCGCTATTTACAGACGCTGGACTCCAATCCCCAAGCCGCTGCAAGAGTGACCCAGGGCCTGGAACGCATTACCCATCACGCCACCCACGCCTCCGAAGTGATCCGGCGGTTACGCTCCTTTTTGCGCAAGGGACAGCGTCGCATGCAGGCGCTGAATTTAACCGACGTCGCTCGCGAAGCCGTGCGTTTGTGTGACTGGGAGGCGAGTAATTGCCAAGTGACAATCGAGGATCGACTACCGGATAATCTGCCACCCGTTTATGCCGACCGCGTGTTGCTGGAGCAGGTGCTGCTCAATTTGTTGCGCAATGCCATCGACGCCAACCGCGAGCAACATCCTGGACAGCCTTCTCTGATCGTGATGGCCGCGGAGCAGGGCAGTGGCGCTTGTGTGGAAATCCGTGTGCGAGACCAAGGGCCGGGCGTCAGCGAGACGGAACTGGAGCAGATATTTACCCCGTTTTACACCAGCAAGGCCGATGGCCTGGGGCTCGGTCTGTCCATGAGTCGCAGCATCATCGAAGGTTTCGGTGGCGAATTGAATGCCCGGCGCCAGCCTGTCGGGCTGCTGATGTGTTGCCGCTTGCCGCTTGCCGGCCCAACAAAACAACAACAATAGGAATCAGGTAATGGCAGGTTTAACGGAGCACGTTGTGTACGTGGTCGATGATGATCAGGGCATGCTCGAATCGACGATCTGGCTATTGGAGTCAGTCGGGCTCAAGGCCTTGCCGTTTACCAGTGGCGTTGCGTTCCTCGATGCCTGCGATGCAAGCCTCGACGCCTGCGTGCTGCTGGACGTTCGCATGCCCGGCATGGGCGGATTGAATGTGCAGGAAGAAATGCGCGTACGCCAACTCAACCTGCCGATCATCTTCGTCAGCGGGCATGCGGATGTGCCGATCGTGGTGCGCGCGTTCAAGGCCGGTGCCCATGATTTTATCGAGAAGCCTTACAACGAACAGCTGTTGCTCGACAGCGTGCAACAGGCCCTCAGCAACTGTGCCGCCAATCGTTCGGGTAACCAGGGCCACGAAGCCTTGCAGGCGCGCATGCTCACCCTGACCCCGCGGGAGCGCGATATTCTGTTACCGCTGGTGCAGGGTTACACCACCCGCGAAATCGCGGAGCAACTGGGCGTGAGTGCAAAAACCGTTGATCTATATCGCGCACGCGTGATGAAACGCATGCAGGCCAACACCTTGCCGGACCTGGTAGGCATGGCCATCGCGGCGGGGATGGTCGATCCGCTGAAGTTGCGTTGAGCCCAGGCTCTTTGTACTTCCAATGTTGTCGGCTACTTCGTCAAGGTCCTCGCGAATCGACGTTGACTGCAAACTGGTGTTTACCGACTCACGGCGCCCGTTTGCTACTGGCTGGTGCGAATTTCATTTCAATAAACTATTTTTCGGCAGTTCTCTAAGGCTATGAAAAGGACTCACCAGGCGAATAACCGTACCGTTTATTTGAGTGATTTTTCCTGACCAAGCCAGCGAGTATATTTCCTTTAAATCATTCTTGTCATCTTCGGTAAGCTGGCTATCGGGGCCGTAGTTCATGATCGATACAGGGTTTTGGGATCCGAAAGGTACTGAAGGGTTATCTGCTTCTTTCTGCGGAGCGAACCAATGCCGAAGACCAAATACATGACCCAGTTCATGAATCAGTGTCTCGATCTGTTCAGCCCTGTCTTGTTTAAATAACGTTGGATATATCACTAAGTCATGACGGCCAGCGTCTGGGAAAAAAGCACTGGCCAAAACACAACCCATGACATTGCACCGCTCTACGTCTTGTATAACTATCTGGAAATCCCACGCGTYATCATTTTTGGTGAACTTCACTGGTGCTGCGTCCCCCCAGGCCTGTAGGGCGAGCGAAAACAACTCTTCGATTTTTTCTTTGGCCTCAGTAGGCGACTCAAACCTGGCCATCGACTGCTCTTGGAAACGCCACCTGAGTATTGAGCCTTCGCGCCAAAGGGGAATGAAGCCCTCAGAAGCATTTAGCTGCAGTTCCGCTGCGTTACGTTTATAGCCACGAGATTCTGTATCGCACACGATATCTGCATGCTTGCCGAAAACATGGACCTTTGACTTCATAACGAGATCATCCGGTTCAGCGGGCTTTAATCGAAATGGGGCGGGTAATGATTGGCTGCTTTTGGAATGGAGGGGGTCTTTTGACTTGCTCATGAGCGGCTCCCTGCACTTCGAGGTGCTGATTAGCAAAAAGGGGACGGATTTATTTTTCCTTTAAAATAATCTGGTGATTTGATTCAAGATCTGATCCTGGGTTTGAGTACTGGGTCTGTTGCGATAAGCCACTGCGAAAAAAGCAACGTCTTCGTAGTCGCAGCGAATCGAAACAGTCATACCTTCACGGAACCCAAAGACTGATACTTCTCCTGCATCAACATAATATCTCGCTTTTGTAAGAGCCGCTCTGGCGTGCTTCAGGCAGTCAGTTTGGTTGAGCGAGTGTCGTATCCAACTAGTCGTTACACGCACAGACGAAGTTTCGCTGTCATCGATAGGGGGTTGAGCAACT
>NZ_JBFULH010000265.1:0-5788 GCF_056400445.1 Pseudomonas sp. P5_B2
CAGCAGGACTGCTCGGCAGCTTGCAGAATCGGCCGATAGCCGGTGCAACGGCAAAGATTGCCGGCCAGCGCTTCGTGGGCTTTGCGCTGGTCCGGTGCATCACTGTTCTTTTGCAGGGCGAACAGCGACATGACGAAGCCCGGGGTGCAGAAGCCGCATTGTGAACCGTGGCACTCGACCATGGCTTTTTGCACGCTGTGCAGTTCGCCCTGGTGTTTGAGGTCTTCAACGCTGATCAGTTGTTTGCCGTGCAGTGACGACACGAACGTCAGGCACGAATTGAGGCTGCGATAGCGAATGTGTTCGCGGCCATCGTCATCCGTTTGCAACTCGCCGACCACCACGGTGCAGGCGCCACAGTCACCGCTGGCGCAGCCTTCTTTGGTGCCGGGTTTGCCCACATGGTCGCGCAGATAATTGAGCACGGTCAGGTTTGGGTCCAGGGCGTGCTCGCTACGGAGTTCCTGGTTAAGTAAAAACTGGATCACGGAAGGCCTCGCAGACTCATTATTGTTGTTAACCGACTAAGACCGAATTTAGCAGGTCTGACTATTCGGTCAATGATTTTCTGACTTAAAAGTCAGGAAGCGGCATTTTGTCGGTAAACCCTTCATTCCTTCATTATTGACCCTCGCGCACTTACCTGCTTTTTGCTTGAATCGTGCCAAAACCGCCGAGTGGGCCCTGCGCCATGATCTATCAAGTGCGCTACACTGCGCCGCTTGTGCAGATCGAAGAGTTTGAAGGACAACCATGACGTTCAAGGCGCCCGACAGCCTCGCCGAGCAAATTGCTCACCACCTCGCCGAACGCATCATTCGCGGCGAAATGAAGCCCGGGGAGCGCATTCAGGAACAGAAGGTCACGCTGGCGCTCAATGTCAGCCGCGGCTCGGTCCGTGAGGCCCTGCTGATTCTTGAACGTCGCCACCTGATCGCGATCCTTCCGCGACGAGGCGCCCATGTCACCGAACTTACGGCGCACAAGGTGCAGAGCCTGTGCGCGCTGATGAGCGAGCTGTACATTCTGCTCGGTAATGCCGTGGCCAGCGGCTGGGAAACCCAGGCTGATATGGCGCCGTTCGTGCAAATCCAGCAGCGCCTGGCCGCGAGCTACGAGCGTCAGGACATCCGTACCTTCGTCGACGACAGCTTCAATGTGATGCGCGCCGCGTACCCGTTCGCCAACAACCCGTACTTGCAGGAAACCGTCGAGAATCTGCAACCGGCCATGAGCCGCGCGTATTTCCTCGCCCTGGACCAGCGCAAGGCTTCGATGAGCGAGTTCCTGGAGCTGTTCGAACGCCTGCTCGCCGCGGTCCTGGGCCGTGACTTTCCGCAGATCCGCGAAGTGCTGACGGCCTACGGCCAGCGCAGTTGCGATCTGGTGGTTTCTGCCCTGGCGGACGCTTAAGCGTGCGGCTCAAGTGCATCAAGCTGGCGGGATTCAAATCCTTCGTTGATCCGACCACGGTGAACTTCCCCAGCAACATGGCGGCCGTGGTCGGGCCCAATGGTTGCGGCAAGTCGAACATCATCGACGCCGTGCGCTGGGTGATGGGCGAAAGCTCGGCCAAGAACTTGCGCGGTGAGTCGATGACCGACGTCATCTTCAACGGCTCAACCAGCCGTAAACCGGTGAGCCAGGCCAGCATCGAGCTGGTGTTCGACAACTCCGACGGCACCCTGCTCGGTGAATACGCCGCCTATGCGGAAATCTCCATTCGCCGCAAAGTGACCCGCGACAGCCAGACCACCTATTACCTCAACGGCACCAAATGCCGTCGTCGTGATATCACCGACATTTTCCTTGGCACCGGCCTCGGCCCGCGCAGCTACTCGATCATCGAGCAGGGGATGATCTCCAAGCTGATCGAGTCCAAACCCGAAGACCTGCGTAACTTTATTGAGGAAGCGGCGGGCATCTCCAAATACAAGGAGCGCCGGCGCGAGACTGAAAACCGCATCCGCCGCACCCACGAAAACCTCGCACGCCTGACCGACCTGCGTGAAGAGCTGGAACGTCAGCTTGAACGCCTGCACCGCCAGGCCGAAGCTGCGAAGAAGTATCAGGAATTCAAAGGCGAAGAGCGTCAGYTCAAGGCTCAGCTGTCAGCCTTGCGCTGGCAGGCGTTGAACGAGCAGGTCGGCCAGCGTGAAGCGGTGATCGGCAACCAGGAAGTTACCTTCGAAGCCTTGGTCGCCGAGCAACGCAATGCCGATGCGAGCATCGAACGCTTCCGGGACGGGCACCATGACCTGTCCGAGCGCTTCAATGTGGTGCAAGGACGCTTCTATTCGGTCGGCGGCGACATCGCCCGGGTCGAGCAGAGCATCCAGCACGGCCAGCAACGCCTGCGCCAGTTGCAGGACGATCTGAAAGAAGCTGAGCGCGCGCGTCTGGAAACCGAGTCTCACCTAGGGCACGACCGTACGTTGCTGCTGACCCTCGGCGAAGAGCTCGACATGCTCACGCCAGAGCAGGAAGTCACCAGCGCCGCCGCCGAAGAAGCCGCCGCTGCGCTGGAAGAATCCGAAACCACCATGCACGGCTGGCAGGAACAGTGGGACACGTTCAACCTGACCGCCGCCGAACCTCGTCGTCAGTCTGAAGTGCAGCAATCGCGCATCCAGCAGCTGGAAACCAGCATGGAGCGTTTGGCCGACCGTCAGAAGCGCCTCGGCGAAGAGCGAACGTTGCTTTCGGCAGACCCGGAAGACGCGGCGATCATGGAGCTCAGCGAGCAGCTGGCGGCCAGTGAAGCCACGCTGGAAGATTTGCAGGCCAGCGAAGAAGCGCAGGTCGAACGCCTTGAGCAACTGCGTCAGGAACTGCAATCAGCCCTGCAAAATCAGCAGCAGGCGCAAGGCGATTTGCAGCGCCTCAACGGTCGTCTCGCGTCCCTTGAAGCCTTGCAGCAAGCCGCGCTTGATCCGGGCACCGGCACCGCTGAATGGTTGCGTGAGCAGCATCTGGCGGATCGTCCGCGTCTGGCCGAAGGCCTGAAGGTTGAAGCGGGTTGGGAGCTGGCGGTGGAAACCGTGCTCGGTGCCGATCTGCAAGCGGTGCTGGTGGATGACTTCGGCGATTTCGACCTGGCCGGTTTCGCCCAGGGCGATTTGCGTTTGCTCAGCCCTGCCAGCGATGGTGCGCGCATACCGGGCAGCTTGCTCGACAAGGTTGAGGCGCAGATCGATTTGTCGCCGTGGCTGGGGCAGGTCAAACCGGTGGACAGCCTCGAACAGGCGTTGGCGCAGCGCGGTCAATTGACGGCGGGGCATAGCCTGATCAGTCGTGATGGTTACTGGGTCGGTCGGCACTTTTTGCGCGTGCGTCGGGCCAGCGAAGCCGAAAGCGGTGTGCTGGCGCGCGGTCAGGAAATCCAGCGTTTGACCGAGGAGCGTGAAGAGCGCGAAGCCACGGTCGAAACCCTGGAAACCCGATTGCAAAATTCCAGGGCGCAACAGCGTCAGCAAGAAAACGGTCGCGAACACCTGCGTCGTCTACTGCAAGACGAAGCGCGTCAGCAAGGCGAATTGAAGGCGCAACTGTCTGCCGGCAAAGCCAAGGCCGAGCAGTTGACGTTGCGTCGTACCCGGCTGGACGAAGAGCTGACCGAGCTGAGCGAGCAGCGTGCGCTGGAGCACGAAAACATCGGCGAAGCGCGCCTGCAATTGCAGGAAGCCCTCGACGCGATGGCGCTAGACACCGAGCAGCGTGAATTGCTGCTGGCCCAGCGCGACAGCTTGCGCGAGCGACTGGATCGGGTGCGTCAAGAAGCCCGGCAGCACAAGGATCACGCGCATCAATTGGCTGTGCGTCTCGGCTCGCTCAAGGCGCAACACGACTCGACACGCCAGGCGCTGGAGCGGCTGGAGATGCAGTCCGAGCGTCTGACCGAAAAACGCGAACAGCTGAGCCTCAATCTGGAGGAGGGCGAGGCGCCACTGGAAGAGCTGCGGCTGAAACTTGAAGAGCTGCTCGACAAGCGCATGACCGTCGACGAAGAACTCAAGACCGCGCAGATCGCCTTGGAAGACGCCGACCGCGAACTGCGTGATGCCGAAAAACGGCGTAACCAGGCTGAGCAGCAGTCGCAGTTGATTCGCGGTCAGATGGAAACCCAACGCATGGAATGGCAAGCCCTGACCGTGCGCCGCAAAGCCCTCGAAGAGCAGTTGCACGAAGACGGCTACGACCTGCACGGCGTACTCGCCACGCTGACTGCCGAAGCCAACGAGAAAGACGCCGAAGAAGAACTCGAACGCATCGCCGCACGCATTCAGCGTCTCGGTGCGATCAACCTGGCGGCCATCGATGAATACCAGCAGCAATCCGAGCGTAAGCGATATCTGGATGCGCAGAACGATGATCTGGTGGAAGCGCTGGACACGCTCGAGAACGTGATTCGCAAGATCGACAAGGAAACCCGGAACCGTTTCAAAGATACCTTTGATCAGATCAATGGCGGTTTACAGGCGCTTTTCCCAAAAGTTTTCGGTGGCGGGCGCGCGTATTTGGAACTGACGGGCGAAGATCTACTCGATACAGGGGTGACGATCATGGCGCAGCCGCCAGGGAAGAAGAACAGCACCATCCATTTGCTCTCTGGTGGCGAAAAAGCCCTGACTGCTTTGGCTCTGGTTTTTGCGATCTTCAAGTTGAACCCGGCGCCGTTCTGCATGCTCGATGAGGTTGACGCGCCGCTGGATGACGCTAACGTTGGACGCTATGCACGCTTGGTCAAAGAGATGTCGCAAACGGTGCAGTTCATCTATATCACCCACAACAAGATCGCCATGGAAATGGCCGAGCAACTGATGGGGGTCACGATGCACGAACCGGGTTGCTCGCGTCTTGTAGCGGTGGATGTCGAGGAGGCGATGGCGATGGTGGATGCCTGAAGGCCAGCCTCTAGTTGCAAGCTTCAAGCTGCAAGAGAGGTGGCTTGCAGCTTATAGCTTGAAGCTTGTAGCTGCGCAGCCCTGTAAAGTTGCCTTTGGTCGTGCTAGTTTAATATCAATTTTTCGTATACGTGGGCAAAACGCCTGTCAGAACATAGAGTTGGCGCCAMGTTTTAAAGCGGTTTACAGCTTGTAAACCCCTTATTTTTCAGCATTTTTTATAGAGGCACGGGATTACATGGAAATCGGTCTGCGCGAGTGGCTGATCGTCATCGGCATTATTGTCATTGCCGGTATTCTTTTTGATGGCTGGCGCCGGATGCGCGGCGGCAAGGGAAAACTGAAATTCCGTCTTGACCGAAGTTTGTCCAACTTACCGGAAGAGGACGCCGGCGCCGAGCTGCTGGGCCCGCACCGGGTGCTGGATACGCAGAAAGAACCGCAACTGGACGAGCACGACCTGCCGTCGGTAAGCATGCCTGCCCGTGATTCGCGTGAATCGGGTTCCAAGCGCGGCAAGCGTGGCCATGGCGAGCCTTCCCAGGGTGACATGAATCTCAGCCTGGACCTGGACGGCGGCCCGAGCTTCAGCAGCCGTGACGACGATTTCCCGGATGACACCAAGGCCTCGCCAGCGGTCAGCGAAAAAGAACAGCCACAAGCTGAAGAAGTGCTGGTGATCAGCGTGATCTGCCGTGACGCCGCGGGTTTCAAAGGCCCTGCGCTGTTGCAGAACATTCTGGAAAGCGGTTTGCGTTTCGGCGAAATGGACATCTTCCATCGCCACGAAAGCATGGCAGGAAATGGCGAAGTCCTGTTCTCCATGGCCAACGCGGTCAAGCCGGGTGTCTTTGATCTGGATGACATCGACCACTTCAGCACAC
>NZ_JBFULH010000266.1:0-5779 GCF_056400445.1 Pseudomonas sp. P5_B2
CCATACCCAGGATGCAATCCGCACCCTAACCAACGCTTTTGCACCAATGAACTGCCTGATCATGGCCGCTCGCAAAGGCTGCTTCAGCTTCACTCTGGTCAACGAACACGGCATCGCTCGTCACAGCGAACGCCTGTACCCCGATCAATACTCCAGCGCAGAACCGCTGCAGGCCGTGATCGAGCGTACCCGCCAGGCATTGATTGCCTGAGACGCCAGAAACACTGAAAAACCCAAAAGCCCTGCTCAAAAAGCAGGGCTTTTTATTGCCCGCGATTTCACTTTTCGCCGTCTGCGGCTAAGCACTAACAGATATAACGGTTATAACTCGAAGCCGGAAATATTTTAAAAACAGACCTTTACAGCGCGAATATGACACTACACTTCAACTCAAGCGGCTTGTTCCGCTTCCGGCGAGCCTGATTCGATCCACCCGCTGCCAACGCTAAATTCAGGTTTCGCCGCCTACTTCATGTTTCGAGGGCATTATGGGTATCGCTGCCAGCGAACTGTGCCGTTATGTGATTCGTCCGACATTGATTTACCTCGGACGCCATAGCGCAACTGCCGAATCCTTGCTGCTAGGCATCGCCGCCAGTCAGTCAGCCCTTGGCTCCGCCCTGCATGACCGCCGTGGACACGGCCTGTACCGAATCGCCGAACCCCGCCACCAGGCACTTTGGGATCACTACCTGGCACTGGATCCCGAACGGGCGAGCCTTGTCCGCGGACTGGCCAGCCAACATGCCTTTCTCAGCGGACCGCATCTGGAATTGACGGTTAATTTGCGTTACGCCACCGCCATCGCCTGGTTGCTGGTTGAAGAACAGAACACTCCCCTCCCCGCCGCCGATGACTTGTTGGGCATGGCCCGCATCTGGCGTCAGACCTTTCAGCCTCAAGGACGTCTGCGCGATTTCACCAGCGCCTGGCAAACCTGTGTTTCACCCCTGAATCAGGTCGCTTGCTGACCCACCAGTTTCACAAGATCGTGCAATCGGCCGCCAACATGGTCGGATTGTCCTACAAAACCGCTCTAAATCAAGGCATACAGCCTATAGCGCCGGGACGAAAATGTTGGTAATTTTCGCCCCGGTGATCACCTCGAGTTCGAACAATGAAAAAAGTAATGCTCAAAACTACCCTTGGCCTCGCCATTACCCTGGCATCCACCCAGATCTTTGCAAGTGGCTTTGCCGTTAACGAACAAAGCATCAGCGGTATGGGTACGGGTTTTGCCGGGCGATCTTCCTCTGCCGATGACGCAAGTACAGTTTTTGGCAACCCCGCCGGCATGTCCCGCATCAAGCGCGAACAAGTCACCGGCGGTGTTGCGCTGATCGACGCACACACTGACATCAGCGACGCAAGCTCCTTCCCGAACGGCGGCAGCAACGACGGCGACATGGTTCCGTCTATCGCCGTGCCTATGGGCTACTACGTCAAGCCAATCGACGACCAGTGGGCGTTCGGGTTTGGGGTGTACGCACCGTTCGGTCTGGTAACCGACTACGAAAATGGCTTTGCCGGCCGTTACTTCGGCAGCAAGAGCGAAGTAACAGTAGTGACCCTGCAACCGACTGTCAGCTACGCCTTCAATGACAAGGTTTCCATCGGTTTCGGTCCGACCATCAACCGCATCGACGGCACCCTGGAATCGAACCTGTCGATCACCCAGGCTGCGCCAGACGGCAAGGTCAAGATCACCGGTGACGACACCGCGTTGGGCTACAACATCGGCGTGCTGGTTCAAGCGACCGACAGCACTCGCGTCGGCCTGACTTACCACTCGAAAGTGGAGTACAAGCTCGAAGGCAACACCAAGGTCAATTACAACGTGCTGGGCCTGATCGGCCAGAATCCGAACCAGAAATACGACGCTTCGCTGGACCTGACCACACCTGAATCGGTGGACTTCTCGGTCACTCACCAGCTCGACGATCAGTGGACTCTTTACGCAGGCAGCACCTGGACTCRCTGGAGCCGCCTGAAAGACATCACCGTTGAAAACAGTGGTGTTCCGGGTGTACTGAACGGCCAGTTCGGTACCATCACCGAAGAACAGAACTGGCACGACACCTGGGCTCACGCCATCGGCGCCTCCTACCAGTTGAACAAGCAATGGGTCCTGCGTGGCGGTCTGTCCATTGACCAGGCACCGACCAACAACGTCGACCGCTCCCCGCGCATCCCGACGGGCGATCGCAAGGCATTCAGCCTGGGCGCTGGCTGGAGCCCGACCGACGACCTGACCATCGACGTAGCGTATTCGTACCTGCGTGAAGATTCGGTCAAGGTCAACAACGAAAACAACCGTGGCCAGACCTACAACGCCAAGTATGAAAACTCGGCGAACGGTTTCGGCCTCGGCGCGACCTACCGCTTCTGATGATTCACGGCGAGGCTGAACCACTCGCCGAATGAATCAAAAAAGCCCCGCTCTCTGCTAAAGAGGCGGGGCTTTTTAGTGGGCGTTGATCAGGGCTGGGACGCCAGGGCTTGCTCCACCGCTGCGAGGAACTCGGGATCATCGGGTTTGGTCAGGCTGGAAAAATTGGCGATGACGTTGCCCTTGCGATCGACCACGTATTTGTAGAAATTCCACTTCGGTGCGCTGGTCTGTTTAGCCAGGACCTTGAACAGGTGCGTCGCGTCGTCGCCTCGCACAGCCTGCGGTTCGGTCATGGTGAAGGTCACGCCGTAATTCACGTAACAGACCTTGGCCGTCTCGGCGGTGTCCTTGGACTCTTGCTTGAAGTCGTTGGACGGAACGCCAATCACCTCCAGCCCCTGCCCCTTGAAGCGCTGATTGAGCGCCTCAAGGCTTTTGAACTGCGGGGCGAAACCGCAGTGGCTCGCGGTATTGACCACCACCAGCGGTTTACCCTCAAACCGCTGGCACAGATCGATGGATTCCTTGGCGCGCAGCTTCTGCAATGAGCCTTGCAACAGCTCCGGGCACTCGCTCGCGTGGGCCAGCCCGGTAATCGCCATCAGCAACGCGGGAACTGCAATCCAGCGCATCAGCATGTCGGTGCTTCCTTGATAAGTCGTCAAAAACGAAGTTACTCGCCCTTGCCGCTCGCTAGCAAGCACCCATGCCCAACTGCATCAGCGCCAAACCGCCCTGATGCCAGCCCCACCAAGACAACGCCAGCAGCAAGGCGCAGATGGCCGCTACAGCGATCCGCGGCCACAGACGGTTCATATCGCACTCATCTGCGATTGCAGACGCGCTACCGGCTGCTCACGTACCGGCCAGTTCAGGGCAGCGGCCAACAGGCTCAAGAGAATTGCCACTTGCCAAATCAAGTCGTAGCTCCCGGTTCGGTCATACACCACCCCGCCCAACCAGCCGCCGAGAAATGAGCCGAGTTGGTGAAACAGGAAAACAATCCCACCGAGCATGGACAGGTTTCGCACACCGAACAAGGTCGCCACGGTGCCGTTGGTCAATGGCACCGTCGACAGCCATAGAAACCCCATGGCCATGCCGAAGAGGTACGCCGTGGTCGTCGTCACCGGCGCCCACAGGAACAACGCAATCACCACCGCCCGCAGCAAGTACAAGCCGGTCAGCAAGCGCGGTTTCGACATACGCCCGCCGAGCCAGCCGGCGGTGTACGTCCCGAAAATGTTGAACAACCCGATCAGCGCCAGCACCGTGGTGCCGACGGATGCCGGAAGGTGCTGATCCACCAGGTAAGCCGGCAAATGCACGCCGATGAACACCACCTGGAAACCGCACACGAAGAAGCCGAACGCCAACAGCCAGAACCCCGAGTGAGAGCACGCTTCATGTAGCGCTTCGGAGAGGGTTTGTTCATGGCCGAGGACCGGCAACGGCTTGTCCTTGAGCATGCTCACCAGCGGTACGATCAACGCCACCAACAAGCCCAGCACCAGCAACGCGGCAGACCAGCCAAGCCAACCGATCAAGCCCAACGTGCCCGGTAACATCGCGAATTGACCGAACGACCCGGCCGCACTGGCGATGCCCATGCCCATACTGCGCTTCTCGGGCGGTACTGCGCGGCCGACCACGCCGAGGATCACCGAGAACGAGGTGCCGGACAGGCCGATGCCAATCAACAGGCCAGCGCTCAGGGACAGTGTCACGGCAGAATCAGACAGCCCCATGCACACCAGACCCAGGGCATACAGCACGCCGCCGACCAGCACCACTTTCGCCGCGCCGAAGCGGTCGGCCAGCGCACCGGTAAAGGGCTGCGCCAAGCCCCAGATCAGATTCTGCAAGGCGATGGCAAACGCAAACGTCTCACGCCCCCAGCCGAATTCGGCACTCATCGGCGCCAGAAACAGCCCAAAGCCGTGGCGCACGCCCAAAGACAACGCAAGGATCAGCGCACTCCCCAACAACACCCAACCGCAAGTACGCCACATCGATGTCATTTCTTATTCTCCGGTAGCGGGTATATACCCGCTTAAGATCGGAAAAACCGGCATCAGGCCAGTTCGTCCAGCAGTCGCAGCAAGGTTTCACGTTTCTCGGCGCCCAGTCGGTCAATCAACCCCTGCTGGGCCGCTTCCCAGGCAGGCAAGGCAGCCTTCAGACGTTCGGCACCGGCTTCGGTGAGTCGGACGATGCGATTGCGCATGTCTTCGCCCTCGACCAGCATCACCAACCCTTCGCCTTCCAGCACCCGTAAATTGCGCCCGAGGGTGCTGCGGTCCAGCCCCATGGCTTCGGCGAGGGTGGAAATACTGGGTTGATCCAGACGCTGCAAATTGCACAGCAAAGAATACTGGGCAACGTTGATCCCGAAGCCGTCTAGAGCGCCGTCGTAATGCCTGCTGACGCCACGGGCGGCGCGACGCAGGTTGATGCACAAACATTGGGAGTCGAGCATGGTGCGTGTATATACCCGTGGTTATGTAAAATCAAGTTACAGATGGGTTTGATCTCAAGATTTGGAGTGTCTGGCAGRCCGCCTTCGCGAGCAAGCCCGCTCCCACATTTAACCGAGTTCCTCCAGAAAGAATGCGGTCAAATAATGTGGGAGCGGGCTTGCTCGCGAAGAGGCCAGTCCAACCTGCGCTTAAACCGTCAGACCAACGCCAATCCCACCAGCACCGCCATCTCCAGCAACTCCAGGATCGMACCTGCTGTATCGCCCGTCGTCCCGCCCAATCGCCGTAGCATGAGCTGCCGCAGCCATAAAAAAATGACCGCTGCCACAAAAACGGCCACAACTCCGCTAAAACCTGCGATCAAAACACAGCCCAACGCACTGACCGCCAACACCTGCCAGCCAGCCAATCGCGGCAGATGATCCGCCAGTGCCTGCCCCAACCCGCCAGCACGCACATAGGGCGTGGTCAGGAACAACCCCAACATCGCGCTGCGGCCGATCAGCGGAATGATGAGCAGAAAAATACTGTGCTGCTGCTCGATCAACGCCAGCAACGCGGCGAACTTCAGCAACAACACCAGCACCAGCGTCACCACCGCAATTGGTCCGCTGCGCGGGTCTTTCATGATCGTCAGCGTGAGCTCACGATCACCAAAACCGCCGAGCCACGCATCGGCGCTATCGGCCAGACCGTCCAAGTGCAATGCACCGCTGAGCAAGACCCAAACCGTCAGCAACAACGCGGCATGCAGCAACAATGGCGTGCCCAACAACAGCCAGTTCAGCGCCCACAGAATCGCACCGAACAGCAACCCCACCAGCGGATAAAACAGCAGCGACCGGCCCAGCTCCTGAGGCGTCGGCATGCCCGGCAGGCGAATCGGCAGACTGCTCAGGAATTGCAG
>NZ_JBFULH010000267.1:0-5756 GCF_056400445.1 Pseudomonas sp. P5_B2
GAGCACGCCCTTGAGGGTCAGTTTGACGTGCAGGGCGTATTTACCTTTCTGCTCCTCGCTGTTGTCGCGTTTGACCTCGACCGTGACACCGGTCAGCGGGATGTCTTTCTTCCTGGCGTACATCTTCAGGGTCAAGGCTTTGCACGCCCCCAAGGCCGCATCGAAGTAATCGTGAGGTTCTGGCGCCGAGCCTTCGCCGCCGGAAGAGGTTGGCACGTCGGCAAACAGTTCGTGCTCATCGATTTGAACGCTGTGGCGAAAACCTTCGGCGGAAACGGTGTTGACGGTAACGGTCATGGAAAGCCTCCCAGGCTGGAAAAATCATTCGGTCAAAAAAGACCTTGAAGTTATAGAGCATTCCTCCGCCGGCGCGTTCCACTTTCTTACGGGGGCATCTCCGTTCGCTGAGTGAATACCGGTCGGCCGCACGCGGTTGCGAATGACGCCATCGCGGCCTATGGTCCAAGCGAGGTATTACCTGCAACCGTCACACAATGACGCGCCGCAGGTTTGTGTCCATCCACTGCGAATAACCATAGCAAGGTGAAGACATGCCCAACGAATCCCGCCCTGCCGTCCTTGAATTGATTGGTAACACGCCGCTGGTGCGTGTCAGTCGCTTCGATRCCGGCCCTTGTACGTTGTTCCTCAAACTCGAATCACAAAACCCCGGCGGATCGATCAAGGATCGCATCGGCCTGGCGATGATCGACGCTGCCGAGCGCGATGGTCGTCTGCAACCCGGTGGCACCATCGTCGAGGCCACGGCCGGCAACACCGGCCTGGGCCTGGCCCTTGTCGGGCGTGCCAAGGGGTATCGCGTGGTGCTGGTGGTGCCCGACAAGATGTCCACCGAGAAAGTCCTGCACCTCAAGGCGATGGGTGCCGAGGTGCACATCACTCGCTCCGATGTCGGCAAGGGCCATCCCGAGTACTACCAGGATGTGGCCGCGCGGCTGGCCAAGGAAATTCCCGACGCCTTCTTTGCCGATCAATTCAACAACCCGGCCAACCCGCTGGCCCACGAATGCAGCACCGCGCCAGAGATCTGGGCGCAAACCCAGCATGATGTGGATGCCATCGTCGTCGGCGTCGGTTCAGCCGGCACGCTGACGGGCTTGACCCGTTTCTTTAATCGCGTGCAGCCGAACCTGGTCATGGTGTTGGCCGACCCGGTCGGCTCGGTGATGGCCGAATACAGCCGCAGCGGCACCCTCGGCACCCCCGGTTCCTGGGCGGTGGAAGGCATCGGCGAAGACTTCATTCCCTCGATTGCAGACTTGTCCAGCGTGCGCCAAGCGTATTCGATCAGTGATGAAGAAAGCTTCGATCATGCCCGCCAACTGTTGCGCGCCGAAGGCATTCTCGGCGGCTCATCGACTGGCACGTTGCTGGCGGCGGCACTACGTTATTGCCGTGAGCAAACCGAGCCGAAACGGGTCGTGAGTTTCGTCTGCGACACCGGCACCCGCTACCTGTCGAAGGTCTACAACGATCAGTGGATGAACGATCAGGGCCTGTTGCAGTACAAGCACTATGGCGATCTTCGCGACCTGATTTCGCGCCGTTTTGAGGATGGCCGAGTGATCAGCGTGGGCCCTGGCGACACGCTGCTGACCGCTTTCCAGCGCATGCGCCTGGCGGATGTGTCGCAACTGCCGGTGCTGGTGGACGGCCAGCGTCTGGTCGGCGTGATCGACGAGTCCGACATTCTTCTGGGGGTGCATCAGGATGCCTCGCACTTCCGTTTGACGGTGGACAGCGCGATGACCGACAAACTGCAAACCCTGCCTGCCGCTGCCAGTCTGGCGCAGTTGCAGGCGGAACTCGACCGTGGGCTGGTGGCGATCATTGCCGATGCATCGGGCTTTCACGGACTGATTACCCGCTTCGACCTACTCAATCATCTACGGAGATCCCTGACATGAGTCACGACGAACATGTTGCGCCACATGGATTTGCCACCCGCGTGATCCATGCCGGGCAGGCACCGGACCCTTCCACCGGGGCGTTGATGCCACCGATTTATGCCAACTCCACCTATTTGCAAAAAAGCCCTGGCGTGCACAAAGGCCTCGATTACGGGCGCTCGCACAACCCAACGCGCTGGGCGCTGGAGCGCTGCGTGGCCGATCTCGAAGGGGGCACCCAGGCCTTTGCGTTCGCGTCCGGGTTGGCGGCGATTTCCACGGTGCTCGAATTGCTCGATGCCGATTCGCATATCGTCTCGGGCAATGATTTGTATGGCGGTACGTTTCGCCTGTTCGACAAGGTCCGTCGTCGCAGCGCCGGGCATCGCTTCAGCTTCGTCGATCTGACGGACCTGGCAGCCTTCGAAGCAGCGCTGCGGGATGACACGCGAATGGTCTGTGTAGAGACACCGAGCAATCCGTTGCTGCGCCTCTCCGATCTCGCCGCCATCGCGCGCATCTGTCGCCAGCGCGGCATCATTTGCGTGGCCGACAACACCTTCGCGAGCCCGTGGATCCAGCGCCCGCTGGAGTTGGGCTTCGATGTCGTGGTGCATTCGACCACCAAGTATCTGAACGGTCACTCCGACGTGATCGGCGGCATCGCGGTGGTCGGGCAGAACGCGGAGGTGCGCGAGCGACTGGGCTTTCTGCAAAACGCGGTGGGCGCCATTGCCGGACCGTTTGACGCCTTTCTTACCCTGCGCGGCGTTAAAACCCTGGCATTGCGCATGGAGCGCCACTGCAGCAATGCACTGACACTGGCGCAATGGCTGGAACAGCAGCCGCAAGTCGCGCGCGTCTACTACCCGGGGCTGCCATCACATCCGCAGCACGAACTGGCGCGGCAGCAGATGCACGGTTTCGGCGGCATGATTTCACTCGATCTGAACAGCGACCTGGCGGGCGCCAAGCGCTTTCTGGAGAGCGTGCAGATCTTTGCGCTGGCGGAGAGCCTGGGCGGAGTGGAAAGCCTGATCGAGCATCCGGCGATCATGACCCACGCCACCATCCCCGCCGACACCCGTGCGCAACTGGGCATCGGCGATGCGTTGGTGCGATTGTCCGTGGGGGTCGAAGACGTCGAAGACCTGCAAGCCGATCTGGCGCAGGCGTTGGCGCGGATTTGATATCCAGCAGGCAAAAAAAAACCGGAACCCTTTTCGGTTCCGGATTTTCGTGTCGAGCCCGGTTTAGCTGCCTTTGACCGCTTTACCGTTGACCTTGCCGTCGAGGAGCATGATGTTGTACTCCTTGCCGTCGGTTTCAACTTGTTGCAGACGGACCAGCAGGTAATCCCAATCCTTGGCAAACCACATGACGGTAATGCGCTTGTTTTGTGTCGGGTCGCGCACGCGCTCGACTTTGATCGCATCGATCTGGCCGGCCTTGGTGTCGACTTTTTCCGAACCCAGTACGCGGAAGTCATAGGTATCGACTTCGCCACCATCGATGACCTGATAGTTCATGCTCTTTTTGCCGGCGGCGACGTCTTCCTGTAGAGMCAGCTGATACGTGGACTTGTCGAGCATGCCACGGTTCAGTGGAACCTTGACCGGGTCGCCACGATCGGTGCCGGTGACCATTTTGGTGGTCCAGTCGAAATCCAGATCAACCTTTTTGGCTTTACCCAGGCCGCCACGCTCAAAGCGGTAGGACTGAGGCAGCAGGGTGTCCTTGTCCACGGTCAGGGTGCTTTCTTCCGTCAGGCTGGCGATCATCATCGACGCCTTGAAGCTGAGCTTCCAGACACCGTTGGCTTCCTTGGTCAAACTGCGTTCAGCCGTGCCGCTCATGGGCAGCTGTTTCCAGTCGGCGGTGTAGCTGGCGGAGAAAGGTTGAAGTTCTGCAGCCTGTGCCAGGGGCAAGGCAAGCAGAGCGCAAGCGAAGAGCAGGGCGCGACGCATAATATCTCCTAGGTTCGAATCAGGTGGCCGCTGGCCGCGAGTAGCTTCCCATCCAGTAAAGCACCTTGTTCGCCGAGTGATAGTCGACCTTCGGCAAACCAGCGTACAGCCAACGGATAGATCAGGTGTTCCTGAGCATGGACTCGCTGCGCCAGACTCTGCGGCGAATCCTGCAACTCTACCGGTATTACTGCTTGTACGACCAGTGGTCCGCCATCGAGTTCCTCGGTGACGAAGTGGACGGAGCAGCCGTGCTCAGTGTCTCCGGCCTCCAGCGCGCGCTGATGAGTGTGTAACCCTTTGTATTTGGGTAGCAGCGACGGATGGATATTGAGCAGGCGACCCGCGTAATGGCGCACGAAGTCAGCGCTGAGAATGCGCATGAAACCGGCCAGAACCACGAGTTTTGGATTGAAGGCGTCGATCAGTTCGATCAGGGCGACATCGAAGGCCTCGCGGCCTTCGAAAGCCTTGTGATCCAGGGCGCGGGTGTCGATACCCGCGTCCTTGGCGCGTTGCAGGCCATAAGCATCGGCGCGGTTGGAAATCACCGCAGCGATACGGACCGTGCTGTCGCCCGTCCGCGTGCTGTCGATCAAGGCCTGCAAGTTACTGCCAGTGCCGGACAACAGCACCACGACATCACAGGTCTTAGGCATCAGTGAGCCTTGAGGTTCTTCAGTTCAACCTGAGCCGCGCCTTCGGCAGCGGTGGCAATCTGGCCGATGACCCATGGCTGTTCGCCGGCTTCACGCAGCACGTTCAACGCGGTTTCAACGTGCTCTTGAGCGACGCAGATCACCATGCCCACACCGCAGTTCAACACACGGTGCATTTCGTTTTCGTCGACGTTGCCTTTCTCTTGCAGCCAGTCGAACACGGCAGGACGGGTCCAGCTCGCTACGTCAACCACTGCTTGTGCGCCTTTTGGCAGAACGCGCGGGATGTTGTCCAGCAGGCCGCCACCGGTGATGTGGGCCATGGCTTTGACAGCGCCGGTTTCCTTGATCAGCTTGAGCAGCGGCTTCACGTAGATGCGGGTCGGGGCCATCAGCAGATCGGTCAGCGGTTTGCCGTCGAGCTGGATGTTTTCGATGTCGGCACCCGACACTTCGATGATCTTGCGGATCAGCGAGTAGCCGTTGGAGTGCGGGCCGGAARACGGCAGGGCGAGCAGGGCGTCGCCAGCAGCGACTTTCGAGCCGTCGATGATTTCGGATTTCTCCACAACACCGACGCAGAAGCCAGCCAGGTCGTAGTCCTCGCCTTCGTACATGCCAGGCATTTCAGCGGTTTCGCCGCCGACCAGGGAGCAGCCGGACAGTTCACAGCCTGCGCCGATGCCGGTCACGACCTGGGTCGCGGTTTCGACGTTGAGTTTGCCGGTGGCGTAGTAGTCGAGGAAGAACAGCGGCTCGGCGCCGCACACCACCAGGTCGTTCACGCACATGGCGACCAGGTCGATGCCGATGCTGTCGTGCTTGTTCAGGTTCAGTGCCAGGCGCAGCTTGGTGCCAACGCCGTCTGTACCGGAAACCAGCACGGGCTGCTTGTAGCCGGCCGGGATTTCGCAGAGGGCGCCGAAACCGCCCAGGCCGCCCATGACTTCCGGGCGCGCAGTGCGCTTGGCGACGCTCTTGATGCGTTCGACCAATGCTTCACCGGCGTCGATGTCTACACCGGCGTCCTTGTAGCTCAGGGAGGGTTGCTTGCTCATGATCCAGGCCTTTAGGGGGGATTCAGGGGTAACGACCGAGTCCAGCGGGGACGCCGAATTCGACGGGGGGCGATTGCCTCACACGAAATTCGGGCTACCCGGCTGTTGCCGGTCTGCGAAGGCGCGCGATTTTATCAGGCTTGAGGGGCAGCGGCCATCCTC
>NZ_JBFULH010000268.1:0-5746 GCF_056400445.1 Pseudomonas sp. P5_B2
GTGTCAGACACCACAAATGCAGGCTTACACACCGCCATCGCGAGCAGGCTCACTCCCACAGGGGACGCGCTTTGGGTCGGGAGCCTAGCAGACGACTGGTTTGAGGGACAGCTTGCGTGATTGGCATTGTCTGGTAGAATCCGCGGCCTAATTACGTGCGGTATTCAACAATAGTGTTGAGTGGCGGCACGCTAGCCTGAGGAATCATCATGAAAGCCGATATCCATCCAACATACGAAATCACCGCAGTTACCTGCAGCTGTGGCAACAAGTTCGAAACTCGTTCGAACCTGGCCAAGCCTCTGGCGATCGACGTATGCAACGAGTGCCACCCGTTCTACACCGGTAAGCAGAAGACTCTGGATACTGGCGGTCGTGTACAGCGCTTCGCAGACCGTTTCGGCGCTTTCGGCAAGAAAGCTCCAGCTGCTGCAGAGTAAGGTTGAAGGGCCCGATGGGCTTTTCCTTGCTGTTGAAAAAGGCGTCCCTAGCGGGCGCCTTTTTTGTGTCCGCGATTTGGCTGACCGGCGCACAGGCTTTTTGCCCGGCGCCGAGCGGGCTGACATTGGTCACGGTGCAGCGGGTGGTGGATGGCGACACCTTGCGCCTGAACGATGGCCGCAGTGTGCGCATGATTGGCTTGAACACACCGGAATTGGCCAGGCAGGGCCGTTCCGACGAGCCGTTTGCCGTGGTCGCTCGCCAGCGTCTTGAAGCGCTGGTGGCGGCCAGCGATGGCCGCGTCGGTTTGCTACAGGGTAAAGAAAGCAAGGATCGCTATGGCCGCACACTGGCCCATATCTATGGTGCCGACGGTGCCAACCTCGAAGCGCAGATGCTTGCCGAAGGCTTGGGTTTTCAAGTGGCGGTCGCACCCAATGTCGATTTGGTCAGTTGCCAGCAAGCCGCCGAACGCAGCGCTCGGCAGGCCAGCCTTGGCGTGTGGCGTCAATCCCCTGTACTCAAAGCGGAGCAGATCAGCGAATCCGGTTTCGCCGTGCTTAGCGGTCGTGTGAGCAATGTTCAGCGCAATCGTGGTGGGGTTTGGATCGAGTTGCAGGACTCGGTTGTATTGCGTGTTGCACCCAATGTGCTCGGGCAATTCGATGCCTCTGCGCTGGAAAAGCTCAAGGACAAGCAGATTGAGGCTCGCGGCTGGGTGCTGGACCGGTCGCGTCGCGGCGAACTGARATCCGGGCAGGCACGTTGGCTTCTCCCGCTCACCGATCCGTCGATGTTGCAGGCGGCACAATAAGAAAAAATTGTAGACATTTTTACTGTTGATTGTGAACAGTCAATCCCTTGTGTTCCGTGGCTCTTGGCCCAAAGTCTCAGGGCAGGGCGCTTGGCAGGGGTGACTGGTCAGTCTTGTGGGGATTTTGCGAGGCGCGTATCCTCGCTGACCAGTCTGTCCAACAGTAAAAGCGGAATGCCAAAATGTCTGATCTGAAAACTGCCGCTCTCGAATATCACGCTCATCCTCGTCCAGGGAAGCTGAGTGTCGAGCTCACCAAGGCCACCGCTACCGCCCGCGACCTGTCGCTGGCTTACAGCCCCGGCGTAGCCGAACCAGTACGCGAAATCGCCCGCGATCCTGAACTGGCCTACAAATACACCGGCAAGGGCAACCTGGTGGCAGTCATTTCCGATGGCACCGCGATTCTCGGCCTGGGTAACCTCGGCCCATTGGCTTCCAAGCCTGTAATGGAAGGTAAAGGCGTGCTGTTCAAGCGCTTCGCCGGCATTGACGTATTCGACATCGAAGTCGATTCCGAAAGCCCGCAAGCCTTCATCGACACCGTCAAGCGCATCTCCATCACCTTCGGTGGCATCAACCTGGAAGACATCAAGGCGCCTGAGTGCTTTGAGATCGAACGCGCTCTGATCGAGCAGTGCGACATTCCGGTATTCCACGATGATCAGCACGGCACCGCAATCGTAACCGCGGCCGGCATGATCAATGCCCTGGAAATCGCTGGCAAAACCCTGGCTGACGCCAAGATCGTCTGCCTGGGTGCCGGTGCGGCCGCCATCTCCTGCATGAAATTGCTGGTGAGCATGGGCGCCAACATCGAAAACATCTTCATGGTTGACCGTACCGGCGTGATCCACTCGGGCCGTGATGACCTGAACCAGTACAAGGCTGTCTTCGCCCACGCGACCGAAAAGCGCACCCTGGCTGACGCGCTGGCGGGTGCTGACGTGTTCGTTGGCCTGTCCGGTCCGAACCTGCTGAGCGCTGAAGGCCTGAAGTCCATGGCGGCCAACCCGATCGTGTTCGCGTGCTCTAACCCGGATCCGGAAATCTCCCCGGAACTGGCTCACGCCACCCGTGACGACGTAATCATGGCGACCGGTCGTTCGGACTACCCGAACCAGGTCAACAACGTACTGGGCTTCCCGTTCATCTTCCGTGGTGCCTTGGACGTTCGCGCCAAGCGCATCAACGAAGAAATGAAAGTGGCTGCGGCCAACGCCCTGCGCGAACTGGCCAAACTGCCAGTGCCTCAGGAAGTGTGCGACGCCTACGGCGGCATCAAGCTGGAATTCGGTCGTGAGTACATCATTCCGAAACCAATGGATGCCCGTCTGATCACCTTGATCTCCGATGCCGTGGCCAAAGCTGCTATCGAGACCGGCGTGGCGACGCTGCCGTATCCGAAGAACTACCCGCTGAAAAGCGTGGATGACGTGTTTAACGGATAAAAGCAGTCGCCCATAAAAAAACCCAGCTTGGTGCTGGGTTTTTTTATGGGCTTAAAGTGGCAAGCTACAAGCTACAAGCTACAAGCTACAAGCTACAAGCTGCAAGTTAAAAGCGAGGCGCGGGGCTCTTGCTTCAGCTTGCAGCTTGAAACTTGTAGCTGCCTCTCTAGAACAAATCGATCGGCGCCGCTTCATCTGCCGGCAGCGGGCTGCCCGGCGCACTGCCGTTACCCAGTTCCTCCCCCGACGGTGGCGTGTCTTCGGCCTTGAATAGTTCAAAGTACGCGCCTGGTGTGCCTGGGCTGGCGGCACGACCGCTGACCGGGTCGACCCGCAGGCTCAGGATGCCTTCAGGCTCTGATTGAGTATGCGGCGGCTTGTCTTTAAGGGCCGCAGCCATGTAGTTCATCCAGATCGGCAGCGCGACGGTGCCGCCGAACTCCTTGCGGCCCAGGCTTTCCGGCTGGTCGAAACCGGTCCAGACGGTGGTCACGTAATCGGCGTTATAGCCGGAGAACCACGCGTCCTTGGATTCGTTGGTCGTACCGGTCTTGCCCGCGATGTCACCACGTCCCAGGGCCAGTGCTCGACGGCCGGTACCGAGCTTGATCACATCCTCCAGCATGCTGTTGAGGATGTAGGTGGTGCGGCCATCAATGATGCGCTCGGCAACGGCTGGTGCTGGCGGTGCAATGCCCGGCATGGCTGGAGCCTCGGTCGAGGTCGCATTGACTGTAAATGGTTGTGCGGCCGGTGCAGCAACGCCGCTGGTCGCTACGTCGCCATGAGGAACGCTCGGCGGGTTGGCGACGAACAGCGTGTCGCCGTTACGGCTTTCGATCTTGTCGATGATGTATGGGGTGATCTTGTAGCCGCCGTTGGCGAAGGTGCTCCAGCCGGTGGCGATCTCCATCGGTGTCAGGGTCGCGGTGCCCAGCGCCAGCGACAGGTTGGGCGGTAGGTCCTGCTTGTTGAAGCCAAAGCGGGTGATGTAGTCGATGGTCTTGCCTACTCCCATCGCTTGCAGCAAGCGGATCGACACCAGGTTGCGCGACTTGTACAACGCCTCACGCAGGCGAATCGGGCCGAGGAAGGTGTTGGTGTCGTTCTTCGGGCGCCAGACCTTGTCCAGGTATTCGTCGACAAACACGATCGGTGCGTCGTTCACCAGGGTGGAGGCGGTGTAGCCATTATCCAGCGCGGCGCTGTAGACGAACGGTTTGAAGCTCGAGCCTGGCTGACGCTTGGCCTGCATGGCGCGGTTGTAATTGCTCTGTTCGAAGGCGAAACCGCCGACCAGCGCACGAATGGCCCCATTCTGCGGATCCAGTGAAACCAGCGCGCCTTGCGCCTGTGGGATCTGGCTGAATTTCAGGGTGTTGTCCGGCTGACGCTGCACGCGAATCAAGTCACCGACTTGAGCCACATCCGACGGCTGCTTCGGATTGGGCCCCATGCTGTTGGTGTTCAGGAACGGGCGCGCCCACTTCATGCTGTCCCAGCTGACGTGCCCCTCTCCGGTGCGGGTCATCACTTGCAGGCCGTTTTTGTCGACCTGAGTGACTATGGCGGGTTCAAGGCCGTTGATGGTGCGTTGCTTGGTCAACTCGGTTGCCCAGGCCTCACGGGTCTTGCCCGGCAGGCGCGACTCGGGGCCGCGATAACCATGGCGTTGGTCATAGGTGATCAAGCCATCGTGAACGGCGGTATTGGCCATTTCCTGCAGATTGCTCGGCACGGTCGTGGTCACGCGAAAGCCTTCGGTGTAGGCGTCGCTGCCGTAGCGGCCGACCATCTCAGCCCGGGCCATTTCGGCGATGTACGGCGCATTCACTTCTGGTGTCGGGACGTGATAGCTGGCGTTCAGCGGTTCGTTGATCGCCGTGGTGTAGTCGGCTTCGGTGATTTTTCCCAGCTTGTACATGCGCCCCAGAATCCAGTCGCGACGCTCTTTGCTGCGTGCCGGATTGGCCAGCGGATTGAAGCGCGACGGGGCTTTGGGCAGGCCGGCGATCATCGCCATCTGGGCGAGGCTGACATCACGAATCGATTTGCCGTAATAAACCTGTGCCGCTGCCTCGATGCCGTAGGCGCGGTTGCCCAGGTAAATCTTGTTGACGTACAGCTCAAGGATCTCGTCCTTGCTCAGCTGCCGTTCGATCTGCAAGGCCAGAAGAATTTCGGTGGTTTTGCGCGAGAAGCTACGTTCGCTGCTCAGGAAGAAGTTCTTCGCCACCTGCATGGTGATGGTGCTGCCACCGGACTGAATGTGTCCGCTTTTGACCAATTGGGTGGCCGCACGCATCAGACTGCTGGGATCGACGCCATAGTGGTTGGCGAAATTGTCGTCTTCAGCACTTAGTAACGCATTAATGAAATTGGGGGGAATGTCGGCGAAACGGATCGGAGTGCGGCGCATTTCGCCAAACTCTGCGATCAACTTGTTATCGCTGCTGTAGACCCGCAAAGGAATCTGCAACTGGATGCTTCTCAGCGCCTCCACGGAGGGTAATCCGGGGCTAAGGTAGAGAAAGGCGCCGCTTAGACCCAGAAGCAGTCCGCAGAAAACGGCGACGATGGACCAACCGAAAAATTTCAGCAGACGAATCAAGGCTTTTGAACATCCAGGGCAAAGAATGAATGAGGCATCAGGGTTCAGATAAACAGGGAACGGCCCGCGCTTGAAGTAAAAACCGGAAAAAAACGCTGGGCATTATAAGCATTTTTCCGCAGGGAGCGTCATGGGCGCTTCTGTCAAGACGGGAGGTAATGAACGCAACGGATATTACACAGTCCGTAAGACACGGAAAGTCATAGGGAATGGGTAGTGCCAGGACTCTTCAATAAAAAAGCCAACATGCTGTTGGGGATCGACATCAGCTCCACGTCGGTAAAGCTACTGGAATTGAGCCGCCAGGGCGGCCGCTATCGGGTCGAGGCATACGCGGTAGAGCCGTTGCCCGCTAATGCCGTGGTCGAAAAAAACATCGCCGAGCTCGAAGGCGTCGGGCATGCGCTCTCTCGTGTACTGCTCAAGGCC
>NZ_JBFULH010000269.1:0-5738 GCF_056400445.1 Pseudomonas sp. P5_B2
ACCCACTGGCGGCAGAAACTTGGGGATAAGTTTTTTCTGTTTGTAGGGGTGATGCGTTACTACAAAGGTTTGCACATCCTGCTCGACGCCTTGAAGGACCTGGATTACCCCACGGTGATAGTCGGTGCCGGCCCACTGGAAGCAGAACTCCATGCCCAGGCGGCGGCATTGGGCTTGCGCAACATTCACTTCCTCGGACGCCTGGGCGACGAAGACAAAGTCGCACTGTTGCAACTGAGCTACGCCATCGTGTTCCCGTCCCACCTGCGCTCCGAAGCGTTCGGTATTTCGCTGCTGGAAGGTGCGATGTACGGCAAACCTATGATTTCCAGCGAGATCGGCACCGGCACCAGCTACATCAACATTCACAACGAAACCGGGCTGGTAGTCCCTCCAAGTCATCCACAGGCCTTCCGTGAAGCAATGCGCACGCTGTGGGAAAACCCGACGCGTGCGGCGCAAATGGGCGTGAAGGCCGAGGCGCGTTATCGGCAATTATTCACAGCTGACGAGATGGGCCGCAAGTGGACCGAGTTATACGAAGAGCTGCTGGAAGAAAAGTCTCTGTCTTACGCGTAACCGCTTTCCTGTAGGAGTGAGCCTGCTCGCGATCGCGGTGTATCAGTCGACATCAATGTGAATGTCAGACAGCTATCGCGAGCAGGCTCACTCCTACAGGGGATTTTCTGTGTTTTCCGGATGGGTTACAGATCCAGCACCAACGGCTGCGAACCTTGCGCCGGCACCGCACAACAGATCAGCACTTCTCCTGCTTCGGGCACTTCTGCCGGCACCTGTGGATAAGTCACTGTCCCACTTATAAGGCGGGTCTTGCAGGTCCCACAGGATCCGCCGCGGCAACTGAACTCCGGGCGCAAACCACGGCTTTCGGCCAATTCCAACAAACTGCCGCTATCGGGCTTCCAGCGCGCCTCTTTGGCCGAACGCTCGAACACCACCGGCACCGATGTCGTGGCTGCCGGTGCTTGCTCGATGCGAACGGCATCCGGGTCAGGTATCCGGCGCAACGTCGACGGGCCAAAGGTCTCGGCGTAAATCCTCGAATCACGGATGTCCATCTCACGCAGTCTGTCGTACATCGCTTGGGTAAAACTGCCTGGACCGCAGAGGACAAAATCCAGCTGATCGTAGTCCTCCACCTCAAGCATGCTCTTGAGCAGGTCGACATCGATCCTCCCGGTCAGGTCGAAATCTTCCCCTTCGCGTGCATCGGGCTCCGGCTGACTGAGCAAACGCCAGACGTGCACTGCTTCGCCGAGCCCGTCGAGCAAGCGGTTCAGTTCCGGGTGAAACGGTTGGTCGGCCAAGGTTCGCGAACTCTGGAAGAACCAGGTCGGGCGGATGCTCCGTGTGCGCAGGCCTTGGTAAACCACCTCACGCACCATCGATAGCAGCGGCGTAATGCCAACGCCAGCAGCCAGCAATACCAACGGACGCCGCTCGTGCGGTGCCACCGTGAAATGCCCTTGAGGCGCGCGGGCCTCCAGCACATCACCGACACGAATCCGCTCATGCAAGTGCGATGACACCAACCCGTCACGCTTCACGCTGATACGGAAAAAATCATCAGACGGTGCACTCGACAGGCTGTACGTGCGGATATGTACGTCACCAGCAATGTTGAACCGCAGAGGCAAATGCTGTCCGGCCTGAAACACCGGCAGCCCGGCGCCATCGGCAGGCTCCAGATAGAAAGAACGGATGTTTTGGCTTTCCTGCTCGATACGCGCCACCCGCAGCGACCGCCAGTGATCACCCAAGGCCTTGGCTTGCAGACGCGCTGAGGCCTGCGCCCAACTGCCAGTCAGCAGACTGGTGGGCGACATGCCGTCAAAGCGCCAACGCAAGGCCAGCGCGGCAGGTCGGCGGACCACGCGCTCAACCTCGAAGTTCCACAGCCGCTCAGCGCCTTGAAAGGCGTCGATTTGCGGGCCATCGAGGATGATCTCGGTGCGCCCGCTGAGGTGCAGCAGGTCCCCTGAATTGAAGTCGATGAACAACAAACCGGCACGAGGATTGATCAGCAGATTGCCCAGAGTGTTGAAATGCAGGTTACCGGCGAAATCCGGAATGGTCAGGCGATTGCCCTCTACCTGTACGAAACCGGCCTGCCCGCCCCGGTGAGAAACATCCACCGAACGCTGGCCATCGACGTCCACGTAGCTGGCGACAAAGAACGTGTCCGCCTCGATGATCATGGCTCTGGCCGCGCCATCCAATTCATTAAAATGCTGTGCGACGCGGTTCGCAGGGTCCGCCAAAGGTACCGAGYGAAACTGGCGCAATTGAATGTATTGCGGGCAATTGCCGAAGGATTGCTCCACCGTCACGCCGAATCCACCGGCCGTCATGCTGCCGACTCGACCATTGAGGCGGTTGCGACGTCGGGTGTGCAACTCGATACCGAGTAGTCCGATGGCGTCCCCGTTTCGCAGTTGAGCGGGGTCATCGGCACTCGGCAAACAGTCGAACTGCAGCCGCGAAGGATCGGGAGAATGAGCGAAACCTGGTGGTCCTTCAAGAATGCTGGCCCAAGGGTTGCCATCAACATCTACGGCGCCGTACAGCATGAACGGCAGTTGCTGATAGAACGCGCGGTGCTGGTCCGGCATCTGATTGCGAATCACCCTACGACCGAACGCCTCCATTCGCTCGGCAACGCCCACATGAGCCTGCAGCTGTTTCTCGCCGGCGTGCCATGGTGAATGTTCCATAACGGCTCTCCCCTGCGCCCATCGCGCACAGTGAACGGCCCGATCATGTCGGGCCGTCGTATCAGGCTGTTTTTTGCAGACCCGCCACGGTGCGCGGCATGCCGACAAACCCTGGCAAGGCCTCAATGCGGGCCAGCCAGGCGCGGATATTGGCGTAGTCGTCCAACGACACATTGCCTTCCGGCGCATGGGCGATGTAGCTGTAGGCGGCCACRTCGGCGATGGTAGGCTCGGCGCCAGCCAGGTACGGCGTTGTGGCCAACTCTTGATCGATCACTTTGAGCACGGTGTGGGAGTAATCGATGACCTCTTCAGCGTTGTAAGGCGCACCAAACACCGTGATCAGCCGCGCCCTGGCCGGGCCAAAAGCAATTGGCCCGGCGGCAACGGACAACCACCGCTGAACCTTTGCAGCTGCAACTGGATCGGTAGGTAGCCAGCGGCCATTGCCATATTTCTGCGCCAGATACACCAGGATCGCGTTGGAATCGGCCAACACCACGCCTTGATCATCAAGCACCGGAACCTGACCAAACGCATTGAGCGCCAGAAAGCCCGGTCGCTTGTGCTCACCCTTGGCCAAATCGACCAGGATCAGCTCGGTCGGTAATTGCAGCAACGACAACATCAGTTCCACACGGTGAGCATGGCCGGAACGAGGGAAGTTGTAGAGTTTGATCGCTTGCATGGTCGACTCCGCTGGGTGGTGGCGCCATTCAGGAAAGATCAGCACCGAGGGGCGCTATCTTCCACCCGCAACCAAAACATCAGAATAACCAACAAACGCAATCCATTATTTCATCCAGCGAAATAACCCATCACCCGCACAGGGCCGGATGCTCTCTTAATGCCTTCACTGTGAAGTCGACAAAACTGCGGACTCGCGCGGGCGCCTTGCGGCCCCCCTGGTACATCACATGAATGGGCAACGGAGGCAGCTCGACGTCAGCCAGAACGATCTCCAGCTCACCGGCGGCCACCTTGCTCGCCACTTGATAAGACAGGACCCGGGTGAATCCCAGCCCCAGGCATGCCGCCGTGATGGCCGCCTGATTGGCGGTGACCACCAGACGCGGTTCCGGGCGAACATTCAGCAGCTCATGCTCTACAAGGAATGGCCAGGTTTTGTGCTGCCCAATGGCCGATGTTGCAACGATCGGGGCACCACTGAGCTCATTCGGGTGCCTTGGCCTGCCGCGGCCCGCCAAAAACGCCGGGGAAGCGCAGACCACCCACCGCACCTCGCCCACGCGAATCGCATGTTGATTGCTGTCAGGCAGCTCACCGATACGCACCGCCACATCAATGCCCTCCTCGACCATGCTTACAATACGGTCGATCAATAATGCATTGATGCTGACTTCAGGAAATTGCGTGAGATAACCGACCATCAACGGCGTGACAAACATCTCACCGAACAAAACTGGCGCGGTGATCGTCAGTTGCCCACGAGGTTGGGCATGACTACCCGCCGCCGAATCCTCCGCTTCCTGCACTTCGGCAAGAATCCTCCGACAATCCTCCAGATAACGCTGCCCCGCCTCGCTCAAATGCACGCTGCGGGTCGTGCGCGTCAGCAATAGTGTGCCAATGCGCTTTTCTAGCGCTGCCACCGCCCGGGTGACACTGGCCGCCGACATCCCCAAGCGCCGTGCCGCCGCCGAGAAGCCTTGCTCCTGGGCGACGGCGGCGAAGACCTGCATTTCCTGGAATCGGTCCATGGGCGTGCCCTCATTAAAAATCAAAAATCGTCGCCGCAGCAGCTTCCTGTAGGTTGATCCTGATTCCAAGGGATCCAGGCTGGAAGCGTTTTCCAGCGACCTGATAACTGACACCGTTCAAGGATGACTTATGGCAGTACTGAGCAACCTGACCGAACGATTTCCCGATCTGATTGGCCCGGTCTTCTCTGAGGACCTGTACCCGCTGCCGTTCGTAGGACTGTTCGTCGACGGCGTGCCCGTGACCAGTGAGCATGACCGCCGTTGTCCTTTGGACAGTAACGCTCAATTGATTCTGATCAACGCCGTGGCAGGTGGTTGACATGCAATGCGACCTGAAGACGGACACCTCCCGTTACCCATTGAGCGGACAATTGTTGTCTATCGACTGCCTGGACAACACCTTCCATTTGTTGAGCATCAACAAAAAAACACGGAGCCGGCCCCCTGCGAGAACTCTTGGCGCCGCGACTACTCCTGCATGGCGCGACAGCGACTGGCTGTCACCCGACACACTGCATCACTGGATAGCGACACAAGCGCCATTTCAATTGGTCGATGTGCGCGATGTCAGCGAGCAAAAGCAAGATTCGCTAGGCGGCGAACTGATTCCGCTCAAAGACATCATCAAGCGGCAGGAAGAGCTCGTAACCACCCACCCTATCGCTTTCTATTGCAAATCCGGCCTCAGGAGCAAGTCTGCCCTACTGGCAGTTCGCAGCGTCAACCAGGAAGCGGAACTCTATAACCTTGAGGGTGGGATCGAGCAATATATGGCGATCTACCCTGATGAACGTCGTCTCGTAGTTTCTTTAACACCCCCTGCTTGTGCTGTAGCCCTATCTGGATCAAAGGCACATCAATGAGTCCAAATTTTTCAGGTATTACGTGGGGATTTCCCGACATCGACCGACGCTTGCTGAAAGTGCAATTCAGCTTTTTGCTGATGGTTCTGGGGGGACGGTGCAATCAATTGGCGGTGGCTTGGTGGGCCTTGCAGGAAACAGGCTCTGCGCTCTACTTCGCCAACATGATTGCCTGTTCTATTGCGGCGGAGGTATTAGCCAAACCCTTGTTGGGATGGCTGGGGGATAAGTACAACAAAATCCTGATCATCAAGCTGGCCTCATGGATCAGCCTGCTGACAGCGCTATTGATGGTGGTGCTGTCCGCCATGGGGTCGTTCAATCCCTGGACGGTGGGCGCGTTGATGATGATTAGCAGTGCGATCGTCGGCGTGCGCGACCCTCTCCAGGCGTCGATCATTCCACTGTTCGCAGAC
>NZ_JBFULH010000270.1:0-6822 GCF_056400445.1 Pseudomonas sp. P5_B2
ATTTCTACCGCGTTTCCCTGAGAGAACTCGGTCAAATGTGGGAGCGGGCTTGCTCGCGAAGGCCGCGCCTCGGTATCAAGTCAACTGGGCGGACGTTTGCTTCCCATATTTATTCTGAACAAACGAAGCCCCCGCAATCATCACCACCAAAATCCCCGCCAACACCAACGACGAACCGATGGTGCCGAAATCCAGACCACCCTTTTCATGTGGCTTGGTCAGGAAATCCCCCAGCGTCGCACCGAATGGACGCGTCAGCACAAACGCCACCCAGAACAGCAGCACTGACGAAATCTTCGTGAAGTATTTCAGCAGCACCACCACCGCAATGGTCGAACCAATCAACAGCGCGCCACCGGCGAAACCCAAGCCTGAATCGTCGGCCAGGTAATCACCCAGCGCCGTGCCCAAGGTGTTGGAAAACAGAATCGCCATCCAATAGAACATCTCGCCGCGAAAAGTCTGGACCTTGGTGACGTTCAACGAATCACCGCTCAAGCGCCACGCCGCAAAAATCCCTGCCAGGATCGCAATCAGGATCATCGAACCGGTGGCGTAGCCCAAACCGAGAGTGCGGTCCATGAAGTCCGACATGGTGGTGCCCGCCGTGCTGGTCGACAAAATCACGATCCAGTAGAGCACCGGCTTGTAGGTTTTTGACATCAGTTGCGCAACCAGTGTCAGCACGAACACGCTGATCAAAATCAACGAGCTGATGGCGTAACCGACGTTGAGAGTCATCGACAGCAAGTCGCCAGCGGTTTCTCCCAATGTCGTCGCGCAGATTTTCATCACCCAGAAGGCCAGGGTGATTTKTGGAAGTTTATTCATCAGGGGTGAGCTCCATTATCCATTGCGGCTTGTTCTCAGGTTTCGCGCAGACTGGAGACCAAGCGGTGAAAAACAGGTGAGCTCTTTATGAAAAATCTGTCACACACAGCAACAATTTGATTAATCATCGGTTAATGCGCTCGCACGCTGACGGCTTCGACAAAACCATCACCGCAGAAGCGATCGGCTGATCACGGGAGCAAAACCCACTGCCCGGCCGCAGCCGGGCCTGGTCGTATATGGATGCCCACAATTCCCCGGAACAACACGATTCAATGTGGGAGCGGGCTTGCTCGCGAAAGCGGTGGATCAGTCAGCCTTTTTACTGAATGTTAAGCCGCCGCCTTGCACCATGATCGCTTCCCAGAAACCCAGGAATTTACGCGATGCCCGACGACATCCACTTCTACGAACCCACCAACGGCCACGGCCTGCCCCACGATCCGTTCAACGCCATCGTCGGCCCGCGCCCCATTGGCTGGATTTCCTCGCAGGATGCCAACGGCCGCTTGAACCTGGCGCCGTACAGCTTCTTCAACGCGTTCAATTACATTCCGCCGATCATTGGTTTTTCCAGTGTCGGGCGCAAAGACAGCCTGAACAACATCGAGCAAACCGGCGAGTTCGCCTGGAACCTCGCCACTCGCCCATTGGCCGAGCAGATGAACCAGAGCTGCGCGATGGTCGGGCCGGAGGTCAACGAGTTCGAACTGTCCGGACTGACACCTGCTGCCTCGAAAATTATTCAGGTGCCACGGGTCGCCGAAAGCCCGGTGTCCTTTGAGTGCAAGGTCACGCAGATTATTCAGTTGCAGCGCGCGGATGGGAATGTGGTGCCGAGCTGGCTGATTCTCGGCGAGGTGGTCGCCGTGCATATCGCCAAGTGGCTGTTGAAAGATGGGGTCTACGACACCGCCGCGGCAGAACCGATTCTGCGCGGCGGTGGGCCAGCAGATTATTTTCAGCTGGGGCCAGAGGCTTTGTTCAAGATGTATCGCCCCGGGGCGGTCAAGTAATTACCACAGCAGATCGGTGTTTTCCTTGACGTCCTTGAGGCGGGTCAGCTCTTTGGCGGCTGCTTCATCGGCTTCATGAGCCGTCTTGAAAGTCTGGTTTTCGAGGACTTTGTGGAAACGCGGTGCGCCCGCACCGCCCAAGGCTTTGACGGCGATGGCGGCGTGGTAACCGCCCTCCCCCGGTACTACAGCGGAAACGGCTTCGAAGTGATCAAAGGCTTTACGTCCCATGTCGCGGATCCTGGCTGGTTGAGAATGGCCTCATTAAACCCTCAACCCGCCATTTTGTGTACCCACGACTGAGTCTGACCCAACGCCTGGGCAGCCGATACCTCGTTGAAGGTATGAAAATCCAGGCTGTTGACCACCAGGTCCTGCAACAATTGGGCAAACACTTGCATCGCCGGGGTGCTGAAATACGCGGTCATGGCCTGCTGGTTCACCCAGAAACCGGACACCAGCCACAACTCGGCATCGCATTGCGACTGTTGCAAAGCAAAGCTCAGGCAACCTGGCGCATTACGCGACGGCTCGATCAAGGCGCTCAGGCGTGCACCAAGTTCCATCGAATGACCGGCGCGGGCACGGACAAAAGCCATATGACTGACGGGGATCTGCGTAGACATGTTCAACCCTCCCAGGTACTCGAGTGGCAGCCGTGGGACGGGCTGCGACAGGATCCAAGGTTAAGCGCGCACGTTCCAGCGCGGTTAGTCGATTCCTGCCTGTGTGTTGCACAATCCTGCGCGGCGTCTCAAAAACCCTGTAATGCCCGGCAACATGCGTTCACCCCAAAGAAACAAGGCTTTCAAGCAAGTTTTCCTGGGGTGTCCCTGCGCTAGAGGCACCGCTAATCCAACTCGTGCAGAATCAGGCAAGGTTGAGGCAGGATGTGTCTACCGCATCGTCTTGCACAAACATAAGCTGAGCCCATTACCCACGCCCCACCGAGGATGCCTTGCATGTCGTCGCTCGATCATTTCCAAGCCCCGCTGGATGCCGACATGGAGAAACAGCGCGCAGAACTGGCCGCGATCATCCGCCGCAATACGCAGGAGGATGGCACGTATACGACGGCCGTCGGTTCGCTCTTCATGTCACGCCATAGCCAGTCCCATGAATTTGCCCCGGTGCTCGCCCAACCGGCGCTGTGCATCATGGCGCAGGGGCGCAAAGAGGTCCGGCTGGCCGATGAGCATTTCAACTACGACCCGCTGAATTACCTGGTGGTGTCGGTTTCGATGCCGCTCAGTGGGCGAGTGGTGGATGTCTCGCCCGAAGCACCGATCCTTGCGGTACGGCTGGACATCGACCCGGCGGAAATCAGCGCTCTGATTGCCGACGCCGGCCCCTTGGGCGTACCCACCCGTCCGACCGGTCGCGGCCTGTATGTCGAGCGGATCGACAGCGCAATGCTCGACGCCGTGCTGCGTCTGGCGCGGTTGCTGGACACGCCGAAAGACATCGCCATGCTCGCGCCACTGATTCGTCGGGAGATTCTTTATCGGTTGTTGCGCAGTCCGCAGGGGCATCGGCTGTATGAAATTGCCATCGCCAACAGCCAGAGCCATCGCATCAGCCAGGCAATCAAGTGGCTCAACGGCAACTATGAGCAACCATTGCGAATTGATGATCTGGCGAAAGAAGTGAACCTGAGCGTGTCGACGTTGCATCACCGGTTCAAGGCGATGACGGCGATGAGTCCGTTGCAGTATCAGAAGCAGTTGCGGTTGCAGGAAGCGCGCCGGTTGATGCTGGCCGAAGGCCTGGAGGCTTCGGCGGCGGGGTATCGGGTGGGGTATGAAAGCCCTTCGCAGTTCAGCCGTGAGTACAGCCGGTTGTTTGGGGCGCCGCCGTTGCGGGATTTGGCGCGGTTGCGGTTGTCGGTCTGATCTGACTTTGCGGTGTGGCTACGGACGCCTTCGCGAGCAAGCCCGCTCCCACATTTGACCGAGTTCTCTCAGGAGAATGCGGTAGAAATGTGGGAGCGGGCTTGCTCGCGAAGAGGCCATCAAGGCCAACATCAAATCCGGATCAGGCCCCCAACACGCGGCAAGCTTCAGCCGGCAAGGTCACCGACACCGGGTTGCCAATGTTCAACCCAAACCCCTGGCACGGTGTACTCAGCGCGGTAAACGTCACCCCGGAACACTCCACCGTGGTTTCAATCGTCGCGCCGATATCACGCACAAACGTCACCTTGCCGAGCAAGCGATTCCCCGCCGTTGCCTGCGGATGCGACAGTTGCAGGTCTTCCGGGCGAATCAGCATCTTCACTTTCTCGCCGACCACAATGCTGCTGCAAATCGGCACTTCCAGTGCATCGCCACCCGGCAAACCGACTTTGCCGTTGCCCAGCGCCGTGGCCGGGAAGATGTTGCCGGAACCAATAAAGTCCGCGACAAATTCGTTGGCCGGGTGCCGATAGATTTCAATCGGCGTGCCGACTTGTTGCACACGGTGTTCACCCAACACAACGACGATATCGGCCATGGTCATCGCCTCACGCTGATCGTGGGTCACCATGATCGTGGTGATGTTCAGGCGCTGTTGCAGCTGACGGATTTCCACCTGCATCGATTCGCGCAGCTTGGCGTCCAGCGCCGACAGCGGCTCATCCAGCAGAAGGATTTTCGGCCGCGAAGCAATCGCCCGGGCAATCGCTACACGCTGACGCTGACCGCCGGAGAGTTTCGCCACCGGGCGATCAATCATTTCCGAAAGCTGAATCAGCTCCAGCAGTTCCACCACCCGCGCCTGCTGATCCGCCTTGCTGACGCCACGCAGTTTCAGCGGATAGGCGATGTTCTCCCCCACCGTCATGTGCGGAAACAGCGCCAGCGATTGAAACACCATGCCGAAATTGCGCTGATGCGCCGGGGTGTGGCCGATGTCTTCACCGTCCAGGCGAATCTCGCCACCGGTCAGGGTTTCGAGCCCTGCGATCATCCGCAGCAAGGTGGTTTTGCCGCAGCCCGACGGGCCGAGGAAACACACCAGTTTGCCTTCCGGCAAATGCAGGTTTACATCCTTTACCGCGCAGGCCGAGCCGTAATGTTTCTCGACGTTTTCCAGAATCAGACCAGTCATGTTGCACCTCAAGAATCAGAACGAAACGCCACCTTCACCCACCAACTTTTCGAGCGCCCAGATCAGGACGAAGTCGATCAGCACGATCAGCACGGCAAACGAGAAAACGGTAGGGTCGAGTGAAGACACGGTGCGGCTGTACATCCAGATCGGCACGGTCATGACGTCGATGGTGTAGAGAAAATAGGTCACGGTGAATTCGTTGAACGAAACGATGAACGCCAGCAGCATGCCCGCCAGAATCCCCGACTTCATCAACGGCACCACCACATCGACAATTGCCCGGGTCGGCGAGGCACCGAGCATTTGCGCGGCCTCTTCGACTTCACTGCCGATGGACAGCATTGCCGCGGTGCAGTTTTTCACCACGAACGGTAATGCCAGGATCACGTGGGCAATCACCAGTCGCGAGGTGGTCATCTGGAACGGCAGGCTGTCGAACACCAGCAGCAATGCCAGCCCCAACACCACCATCGGAAACACCAGCGGCAGCGACATCAGTTGCAGCGCCACGGCTTTGCCACGGAACTCGCAACGGGTCAATGTATAAGACGCCGGCACGGCGATGATCGTGGCGAAGACCATGGTCAGGCACGCGACCATCAGGCTGGTGGTCATGGCTTTGCCCAGGCTCAGCACATCGCTGGAATCCGGCGACACGAAGGTGTTCCAGGCGGCCTTGTACCATTGCAGGCTGTAGCTGCTCGGCGGAAAGTCGAGGTTCGACGCACCGCTGAACGACATCACGATCATGGTCAGGATGGGCAACACAGCTAACAGCAGGATGAAGCCGGAAAGGATGCCAGCAAACTTGCCAGTCTCGCCCGGCAGCAGGCCATAACGCTTCTTGGTCAGGGTGCTCATTGCGAAGCCTCCAGCATGCGCCGACGGCGGCCAGTGATGTATTCGGACAAGGTCATGATCGCCAGCGTGGTGACAATCAGCACCACACCGGCAGCGGACGCGGCAGGCCAGTTCATCAGCGGAGCGATCTGGTCATGCACCATCACCGCCAGCATCGGCACGCGTCGGCCACCCAGCAGCAAAGGCACTACAAAGCTGCTCGCGTTGTAGGCAAACACCAACGTTGCGCCGGTGATAATCCCCGGCATGCTCATCGGCAGCACCACCTGACGGAACACTTGAAAGCGACTGGCGCCCAGCGTCGCGGCGGCTTCTTCGTAAGTACGGGCGACGCCACGCATGGCGCTGGCAATCGGCAACACGGCCAACGGGAACGCGGTTTGCACCAGGCCCATCAACACGCCGTTCTGGTTGTAGAGCAGCATGATCGGGCGCTTGATCAGACCGAGGCCCATCAATGCCTGATTGAGCATGCCGCCCGGGCCGAGAATCACCAGCCAGCCGTAGCTTTGCAGCAGCAGGTTGACCAGCAACGGCAACAGCACCGCAGCGAGGAAAATCCGGCGCACGAACGGTGAGGTCAGGCGTGACATGGTGTAGGCCACCGGGATCGCCAGCACCACGGCGATCACCGCGCTGATCAGCGCCAGGCGCAGGGTCAGCAGCAAGGATTTGAGGTAATACGGTTCCAGCAATTGGGCGTAACTGGCCAGGCTGAACCCGGTCCATTCCGCGCCTTTGGTGCCCACGCTCATGCGCAGGACCAGCAGGCTGGCGGCGATCAGTACACCCAGAAACAGCATCGACGGCGTCAGGAAAAACCAGGCGCGGGTCGTCGGCGAAACACCCCGTTGCGCGCGCACGGGGGCAGCGGCACTTACCGGATGAGTCAGAGGTTGGTGTTCCATAGCAAGGGTCTCGTCAATGGAAAGCAGCTGACAAATACAAAACCTGACGACACCGAGTTCTAATGTGGGAGCGGGCTTGCTCGCGAAGAGGCCGTGTCAGCCGACATCAATGC
>NZ_JBFULH010000271.1:0-5720 GCF_056400445.1 Pseudomonas sp. P5_B2
GGCTCATCCGGATCGACCCGCCATTGACGTCGCCTACAACTCGGCGAAAGACCTGCTGGCATTGATCGGGGATATTCTTGATATTGCGCGCATCGAATCCGGGCATCTGACCCTGCACCCGGTGCGCGTCAACCTGGGTGAAACGGTAGCATCGGTGGTCAGAATCTTCGACGGGCTCGCCCGGCAGAAAGACCTCCGCCTGCTGCTGGACTTCAGTCCTGCACAACCACCAACCGATGTCCTGTTAGACCCGATGCGCTTCAAGCAGGTGTTGTCCAATCTGGTCAGCAACGCCATCAAGTTTACCGAACAGGGTCAGGTCCGGATTGTGGTTGAGTTACAAGCCACAGACGAGCCCGATCGGGTCTTGCTGCGCGTACAGGTCAAGGACAGCGGAATCGGGATCAGCGAGCAGGATCAACAGCGTTTGTTCGAGCCATTCGCTCAAGCGACCCATAACGCGCAGTCGACCCGTGGGGGCGCTGGGCTGGGTCTGGTGATCAGTCGTACGCTGTGCGAGATGATGGGCGGCGGCCTGCAATTGCGTAGCCAACCCGGTGCCGGCACTCAGGTTGAACTATCGCTGTATCTGGCAACATTGCCGCCAGAGCCGATGCCGAAAACCACCGAAGCGCCTATTCAGTCCACCTCAATCCCGCTGAACGTCCTGGTGGTCGATGATCATCCGGCCAATCRCCTGCTCATGTGTCAGCAACTGGAGTTTTTGGGGCATCACTGCAGCGCGGCGGCAGAGGGTGAAGCCGGGTTCGCAGCATGGAAGCACGGGCTGTTCGACCTGGTCATTGTCGATTGCAATATGCCAATCATGAATGGCTACGAAATGGCCCGGTTGATTCGTCAACATGAACAACAATCCCGCGCGGTCTGCACCCTGCTGGGTTTTACCGCCAATGCCCAGCCGGAAGAAATACTGCGCTGCAAACAGGCGGGGATGGACGACTGCCTGTTCAAACCCCTCAGCTTGACGGGCTTGAAGCAGTGGATTGATCGCATCAAGCCGATCACCCGCGATCCGGCGTTCAGCCTCGAAGGGCTGCAACTGCTGACCGGCGGTAATCCGAAGCTGGATCAACGCTTGTTGTCCGAACTGCTGAACTGTAATCGTCTGGACCGTGAGCAATTGCGGGCGCTGTCCCAGTGTAAAGACCGCCAGTCTTTCCTCGACGTCGCCCACAAAATCAAGGGAGCGGCCCGAATCGTCCATGCGTGTCGATTGATTGAAAGCTGCGAGGCGCTCGAAATCGCCTGCCATGAAGCGTTCCACCCCGAAACCGTCGCCAACTGCACCAAAGCCATCGAGCGAGCCATGCTCGAACTGGAGCAAGCCTTGCAACAACAAATCAGGCAGAACGACAGAAGCAGAACGAAGGAGCATTAACTATGCTTGGGCGTTGAGGAGTGTGTTTACCATCAAGGAGTGACATGTAATGCCAAGTCCACTGCGCTCCGATCAGCGTCGATTTCCTTTGCACGTCCATATCAGCGTGATGTTTACCTTCCTGCTGCTGCTTACGGGCGTGATGTTGGGCATTTTCAATTACCGGCAAACCACGCAGATCATCCTGTCCAGCAGCGAAAGAATCTTCAACCGGATCGAGCAGGATGTCCGGTTGGATCTACAAGGCACCTATGAACCAATCCGCCACCTGTTGAGCTTGCTGGCGGACAACCCGGCGACCGAAGCCTCGGCACTCGAGCAACGGCTCGTGCTGCTGAAACCCTTTAGCCAGTCGCTCAAAGACAATCCGAACCTGGCCTCGCTGTATCTGGGTTACAGCAATGGCGACTTTTTCATGGTGCGTCCCCTACGTATCCCGGCGGTGAAAGCACTCACCAATGCCCCGGACATGGCGGCCTATCAAGTCTGGAGCATCGAACACCCGGCTGACGGCGGAAAGGTGCGGTCCCAGTCTTTGTTTTTTGATCAGAACCTGGCCCTCGTCAACCGCCAGGATAACTCCGACGAAACCTTCGATCCGCGCACACGCGCCTGGTTTAGCAGCGCTCGCAGCGATGAGGACCAGATCACCACCGAACCCTATGTGTTTTTCTCCACTCACGATGTGGGCACCACCTTGGCCCGGCGTAGCGGTGCGAATGCGGTAATAGGCGCCGACCTCACCCTCGCAGATCTGTCGGCGACACTGGCCAAACATATGGTGACCCCACATACCGAAATAGTCCTGTTCGATGGCGAAGGCAATGCCGTTGCCTATCCCGACAGCAGCAGGCTGATCGTTGACGACCAGACCGTACGCTTGATCAAGGCAGCCGATTTGAATCCGGCACTCGGTGCCCTGCTCGCCCATCCGCCCGAAGGTAATCGCCTGGACGCCGCGGGTCGCCAATGGATTGTCGCCCGCAGCAGCATGAAGGAAGGCGGCCCTGAAGGATTGCAGCTGGCGCTGTTGGTACCGGAAGATGAATTGCTCGTCGATGCCTACCGCATACGCTGGCAAGGGGCGCTGATTACTCTGGCGACGTTGCTGTTGTGCCTGCCGCTGGGATGGCTCACCTCCAGAGTTCTGGTCAAACCCTTGCGCGCACTCGTGCAAGAAGCTGATGCGATCCGCAGTTTCAATTTCAACTTTCCTGTCAGCCGACGCTCGCCAGTGCTGGAGGTCGATCAGTTGAGCGTGTCGATGGCACGCATGAAGGACACGCTGGCGAGCTTTTTCCAGATCACTGACAGCCTGAGCGCCGAGACCCGTTTCGCACCGTTGCTGCAGCGGGTTTTATTCGAAACGGTGAAGATCGGGCAGGCCCAGGCGGGTCTGATTTACCTTCGCGAACAGGATAGTGACCGCATGGAGCCTCACGGGCTGGTGATCAACGAGGCCGCCCAGGCATTAACTGCGTTCGAGATTCAAGGCTATGAACTCCACAACCCACAGAGCCCCCAGTGGATGCAGCAGTTGATTAGCGCCAACAATGTCGTCACCAGTCTGAGCTTCGAAAACGCCGCCGACCTGCAAAAGGTGATGCTTGCGCTGGACAGCCCACGGGTTCATTTGATCGGCATTCGGTTACACAACCGGCATAACGAAACCGTGGGCCTGTTGATCCTCTTGCTGGCCGACAGCGGCACACAAAACGACCTGGAAAAGCTTCGCCCGGACCGCATTGCGTTTCTCCAGGCAGTGTCAGGCGCGGCGGCAGTGAGTATTGAAAGCCAGCGCCTGCAAGCCAGACAGAAACAGTTGCTGGACTCTTTCATACAACTGCTTGCTGGGGCGATCGATGCCAAAAGCCCTTACACCGGCGGGCATTGTCAGCGGGTGCCGGCGTTGACGCTGATGCTCGCTCAGGCCGCTGCCGCCAGTCAGGAGCCGGCCTTCAGCGGCTATCAGCCCACGGAAGATGAATGGGAAGCCCTGCACATCGCGGCATGGCTGCACGACTGCGGCAAGGTCACCACCCCTGAATACGTGGTCGACAAAGCCACCAAACTTGAAACCCTGAACGACCGCATCCACGAGGTCCGCATGCGTTTCGAGGTGCTCAAGCGCSATGCCTGGATCAATTATTGGCAGGCCGTTGCCCAAGGGGGTGAGGAACATCACCAAACCGAGTTGCGCAATGCCATTCTGGCTGAGCTGGACGATGATTTCCTGTTCATCGCCCGCTGCAATCTGGGCGGTGAAGCCATGGCCGAAGCCGACCTGCAACGCTTGCGCAGCATTGCTTCACGCACCTGGACTCGAACCCTGGATGATCGGCTCGGGGTTTCATGGGAAGAGAACCGCCGCCAGGATCGAACGCCGGCGCCGACGCTGCCCGTCAGCGAGCCGTTACTGGCGGATAAACCCGAGCACCTGTTCGAACGTGCCGAAAGTGAACTGATCCCGGCTGACAATCCGTGGGGTTTCAAGCTCGATGTACCGCACTACAAGTACAACCGGGGCGAGCTCTACAACCTGAGCATTTCCCGAGGTACGCTGACTCGCGAAGAGCGTTACATCATCAATCACCATATGGTGCAGACGATCCTGATGCTCAGCCGCCTGCCCTTTCCCGAGCACCTCAACAACGTCGCGGAAATCGCCGGCGGCCATCACGAGAAAATGGACGGCACCGGTTATCCAAAACAGTTGAAGCGTGAAGAAATGAGCCTGCCGGCGCGCATGATGGCGATTGCCGATATTTTCGAAGCGCTGACCGCTGCCGATCGTCCCTACAAGAAGGCCAAAACCTTGAGCGAAGCCTTGGGCATCATGGCCAACATGTGCCGTGACGCCCACATCGACCCGGAGTTGTTCGGACTGTTCATCAACGCACACATTTATTTGCAGTACGCAGAACGATTTCTCGATCCTCAGCAGATTGACGCTGTTGACCGGTCAAACCTGCTGGTCAAGGCAGGCTTGAGCGCATGATCAGCAATCGGTCAGGCGCAGGAAAATTGCCGCCAACCGTTCGATTCCGGCCTGATCTTCAGCGCTGAAACGCGCCAGTTTCGGGCTGTCGAGGTCCAGCACACCGATCAGTCGACCGTCCTTGACCAACGGAACAACCAGTTCGCTGTTCGATGCGCTGTCGCACGCGATATGCCCGGGAAATGCGTGCACATCTTCAACCAATTGAGTCTGCAAGGTGGCCGCTGCCGTACCGCACACGCCCCTGCCAAAGGGGATGCGGACACAGGCGATCTGCCCCTGGAATGGACCCAAGACCAGCTCATCATTACGATTGAGGTAGAAACCAGCCCAGTTCAGATCATCGAGCTGGTTGAACAGGAATGCTGAAAACTGTGCAGCATTGGCGATAAAATCACGCTCGTCCGCCAGCAACGATTCCAACTGCGCCCACAACATGCCGTAACCATCCAGGCCTTGGCCGCTCTTCTGTAAATCAATCATGCTTTGTGCTCCAACAGCTTGAGCCCGACCCAATAGCGGGCAAATTGATAGGCGCAACGGCCATTGCGATTGCCTCGGCCCCCGGCCCAGCGCACCGCAAGGATGTCCAGTTCGTCGTCACGCTGCCACTCAAGCCCGGCTTTGCCGGCCAGTTGACCGATCCAGTGTTCGACAACGTTGAGGAAATGTTCCTGAGTAAACGGATAAAACGACAGCCACAAACCGAAGCGGTCCGACAACGCGATCTTGTCTTCCACCGCCTCGCTGGGGTGCAGTTCGCCATCGACCCTTTTCCAGTTCTCGTTATCGCTTTCTTTTTCCGGCACCAAGTGACGACGGTTGGAGGTGGCGTAAAGCAAAACGTTATCCGGTGCCTGCTCAAGGGAGCCATCGAGCACGCTCTTGAGTACGCGATAATCGCCCTCGCCCGACTCGAACGACAGGTCATCGCAAAACAACACGAAGCGCTGCGGCAACTTGCCGATTTGCTCGACCACTCGCGGCAGGTCCGCCAGGTGATCGCGCTCGATTTCGATCAGGCGCAAACCGGCGGTGGCGTGTTCGGCGAGCAAGGCACGCACCAGCGACGATTTACCGGTGCCGCGCGAGCCCCAGAGCAAGGCGTGGTTGGCCGGCATACCGTCGATGAACTGTTGGGTATTTCGCCCCAACTGTTCCAGTTGCCGGTCGACACCGATCAGGTCGGACAGGCGCATGTCGAGGCTGACATGCAGGGGCAACAGAAAACCGCTGCGCCCCTCACGTTGCCAGCGTGCGGCCAGGCATTGGGTCCAGTCGATGGTTTGCCGAGGTGCGGGCAGCAACGGCTCGATCCGGGCC
>NZ_JBFULH010000272.1:0-5716 GCF_056400445.1 Pseudomonas sp. P5_B2
ATCGCCCAGAGCCATCGCCCAGAGCCGCCTCGTGCCGGTGAAAATCGGTGAGCCGGTCAAAGGTGCCGGTCGTCAGTACCTGGTGGCCAATGCCCAGTTGCAGGATTACCGCGCCGTGTTGCTTGAGCTCGATTACGCGCCGGGCAAGCCGGTAACCCTGGATCTGGAAGCGGCCGAAGCCTTGGGCGTCGGTGAAGGTGCCAGCGTGCGCCTGGTGGCGGTTTAACGCCGGCTTGGATTTCCAGCGAGAAATACCTGGAAAGCAGCGAAATTTCACGGGTGGCGCAAGCGGCCCGTTTGAGGAGATAGCATGATCGTTCGTCCCGTACGCAGCAGCGATTTACCCGCTCTGATCGACCTGGCCCGCAGCACCGGCACCGGCCTGACCACTTTGCCGGCCAACGAAGAGCGTCTGGCCCATCGGGTCGGCTGGGCCGAGAAGACCTTTCGCGGCGAAGCCGGGCGCGCTGATGCGGACTACCTGTTCGTACTCGAAGACGATAATGGTCGTGTGGTGGGCATTTCCGCCATCGCCGGCGCGGTCGGCCTGCGCGAGCCTTGGTACAACTTCCGGGTCGGTCTGACGGTCAGCGCTTCGCAAGAGCTGAACATCTACCGCGAGATCCCGACGTTGTTCCTGGCCAATGACCTGACCGGCAACTCGGAATTGTGCTCGTTGTTCCTGCACGCCGATTACCGCATCGGCCTCAATGGCCGCATGCTGGCGAAGGCGCGGATGCTGTTCATTGCCGAGTTTCCGCAACTGTTCGGCAACAAGATCATCGCCGAGATGCGCGGTGTCTCCGACGAAGCCGGGCGTTCGCCGTTCTGGGAAAGTCTGGGCCGTCATTTCTTCAAGATGGAGTTCAGCCAGGCCGACTACCTGACGGGCGTGGGCAATAAGGCGTTCATCGCCGAACTGATGCCGAAGTTTCCGCTGTACACCTGTTTCTTGTCGCCAGACGCGCGCAACGTCATCGGCCAGGTTCACCCGGACACCGAACCGGCGCTGGCCATGCTCAAGAGCGAAGGTTTCAGCTACCAGGGCTACGTCRACATTTTCGACGCCGGCCCGGCCGTCGAATGCGAAACCGGCAAGATCCGCGCAGTACGTGACAGCGRGGCACTGGTATTGGCCATCGGCACGCCAGGTGACGACGCGACGCCGTTCCTGATCCACAACCGCAAGCGCGAAGACTGCCGGATCACTGCCGCGCCAGCACGCCTTGCCGCCGGCACGCTGGTGGTTGATCCGCTGACCGCCAAACGCCTTCAACTCAACGCTGGCGATCAAGTGCGCGCCGTTGCGTTGTCTGCTGCCCGGGAGTCGAAATAATGAATTCGCTATACATCGCAGGTGAATGGCTGGCCGGCCAGGGCGAAGCCTTCCAGTCGCTGAACCCGGTGACCCAGCAAGTGTTGTGGTCCGGCACAGGCGCCACGGCTGCTCAGGTTGAGTCCGCCGTGCAAGCCGCGCGTCAGGCATTCCCGGGCTGGGCCCGGCGTACGCTGGACGAGCGCATTACCGTGCTTGAGGCCTTTGCCGCTGCACTGAAAAACAAGGCTGACGAACTGGCACACTGCATCGGTGAAGAAACCGGCAAACCGCTGTGGGAATCGGCGACTGAAGTGACCAGCATGGTCAACAAGATCGCGATTTCCGTGCAGAGCTACCGCGAACGTACTGGCGAGAAGAGCGGCCCTCTGGGCGACGCTACCGCAGTGCTGCGCCACAAGCCGCATGGCGTGGTGGCGGTGTTCGGCCCTTACAATTTCCCAGGCCACTTGCCGAACGGTCACATCGTGCCAGCGTTGCTGGCCGGTAACAGCGTGTTGTTCAAGCCGAGCGAGCTGACCCCGAAAGTCGCCGAGCTGACGGTTAAATGCTGGATCGAAGCCGGTCTGCCTGCGGGCGTGTTGAACCTGCTGCAAGGCGCTCGCGAAACCGGTATCGCCCTGGCGGCGAACCCGGGCATCGACGGTTTGTTCTTCACCGGTTCCAGCCGCACGGGCAACCACTTGCATCAGCAATTCGCCGGTCGTCCAGACAAGATCCTTGCGCTGGAGATGGGCGGCAACAACCCGCTGGTGGTCGACGAAGTGGCGGACCTCGATGCTGCCGTTTACACCATCATTCAGTCGGCGTTTATTTCTGCCGGACAGCGTTGCACCTGTGCACGCCGTTTGCTGGTGCCGCAGGGCGCCTGGGGCGACACGCTGCTGGCGCGTCTGGTGGCGGTGTGTGCAACGATTGAAGTCGGTGCGTTTGATCAGCAACCGGCACCGTTCATGGGGTCGGTCATCTCCCTTGGCGCAGCGAAAGCGTTGATGGATGCGCAAGAACACTTGCTGGCCAATGGTGCAGTGGCCTTGCTGGAAATGACTCAGCCTCAGGCTCAGGCCGCGTTGCTGACTCCAGGTATTGTGGATGTGACGGCCGTGGCTGATCGTCCAGACGAAGAGCTGTTCGGCCCGTTGCTGCAAGTGATCCGCTACGCTGATTTTGAAGCGGCGATCACCGAAGCCAACGACACCGACTATGGCCTGGCGGCCGGTCTGCTGTCGGATTCCGAAGCGCGTTACCAGCAGTTCTGGCTGGAAAGCCGCGCGGGTATCGTCAACTGGAACAAGCAATTGACCGGTGCTGCGAGCAGCGCGCCGTTCGGTGGTGTCGGCGCCTCGGGCAACCATCGCGCCAGCGCCTACTACGCCGCAGATTACTGCGCGTACCCGGTGGCCTCGCTGGAAACCCCGAGCCTGACTTTGCCTGCGGCTCTCACGCCTGGCGTGAAAATGGCGTGATGCCCATCGCCAGCAGGCTGGCTCCCACAGGTTCGGTGGTGTTCACACATATTGTGTTCGACGCAATCACTGTGGGAGCCAGCCTGCTGGCGATGGCCGCGCCTCGGTCTTACTGAATTGTTACTTGAAGCCTATAACAACAGATTCTCGTGGAGCCTCGATGATGAAATCCTATGAAGTCAATTTTGACGGTCTAGTGGGGCCGACCCATAACTACGGCGGTTTGTCCTACGGCAACGTCGCTTCCCAGAGCAACAGCCAGCAGTCTTCGAACCCGAAGGAAGCTGCGCTGCAAGGTCTGGCGAAAATGAAAGCGCTGACGGAAATGGGCTTTCAACAAGGAGTGCTGGCGCCCCAAGAGCGTCCGGACGTGGCCGCTCTGCGCCGTTTGGGTTTCAGCGGCACCGATGCTCAAGTAATCGAACGCGCTGCCAAAGAAGCAATGCCGTTGCTGGTCGCCAGTTGCTCGGCGTCGAGCATGTGGGTGGCCAACGCCGCCACGGTCAGCCCGAGTGCCGACACCGCGGATGGCCGCGTGCATTTCACCGCCGCCAACCTCAACTGCAAATACCACCGCAGCATTGAACACCCGACCACCAGCCGCGTGCTGGGCGCGATGTTCGCCGATCAGCAGCACTTTGCGCACCACGCGGCCTTGCCGGCTGTGGCGCAGTTCGGTGRCGAAGGTGCCGCCAACCATACCCGTTTCTGCCGTGAATACGGTGAAGCGGGCGTCGAGTTCTTCGTATTCGGTCGTAGCGCTTTTGACACCCGTTATCCGGCACCGCAGAAATACCCGGCGCGCCAGACATTGGAGGCCTCCCAGGCCGTTGTCCGCTTGCACGGCCTGAGCGAAGACGGCGTGGTCTACGCACAGCAAAATCCGTCGGTGATCGATCAGGGCGTATTCCACAACGACGTGATCGCCGTGGGTAATGGTGAGGTGTTGTTCTATCACGAGGACGCCTTCCTCGACACCGAGCACATGCTTGCCGAGCTGCAAAGCAAACTCGCCAAAGTCGGCGGGAAATTCCAGTCAGTCTGCGTACCGCGTTCAGCGGTAACCGTTGAAGACGCCGTTCGTTCCTACCTGTTCAATAGCCAACTGCTGTCGCGTCCTGACGGTTCGATGCTGTTGATCGTGCCGGAAGAGTGCCATGGCAACGAGCGTGTCTGGCAGTACCTGCAAGGTTTGACCAGCTCCGGCGGCCTGATCCGCGAAGTGAAAGTGTTCGATCTGAAGCAGAGCATGCAGAACGGCGGTGGCCCGGCTTGCCTGCGACTGCGCGTCGCACTGAACGAAACCGAACTGGCAGCGGTGAACCCAGGGGTTATCATGACGGCACCGTTGTACGGCACGTTGACCGAATGGGTCGACAAGCACTACCGCGACCGCATGACCGAAAACGATCTTGCGGACCCGCAATTGCTGCTTGAGTGCCGGACGGCACTGGATGAACTGACGCAAATCCTTAAACTGGGCGCGGTTTATCCATTCCAGATCAATTGAAAGTCTCAAACGAGAGCGTAAAACCATGAGCGATACCCTGCAGCTGATCCTTGAAGACACCGATGGCACGCAACTGGAAACTACCTGCACCCGCGTCGCGGTCATGTGGCAAGGCAAAGAGCTGTGGATCCAGCACGATGGCCGCGGCCAGCTGCTGATCGGTGTGGACGTTGAAGAAGGCGACGCTGAATACGCAAACCTGCTGCTGCGCCCATTGGCGACTAATCTGGTAAGTCTGCAACTGGAAATGGAACCGGCTGAAGTCGGTGACGAAGACCACGTGCATGGCCCGGATTGCGCACACGACCACTAAGGAAACCGCTCTATGCTCGCCCTCGGCAAACTGCTTGAACTGACCCTCGCCGGCCGTGAACCGGCGGAGAAGACTCAACTGACTGTCGAAGGCGTGCGGATGCGCTGGTTGAGCGAAGGTGCGCTGGAAGTCCGGCCACCTGAAGCCCGTGACAATGGCCTGGACCTGCTGCTGTCGGCCGGTATCCACGGCAACGAAACAGCGCCGATCGAATTGCTTGATCGCCTGTTGCATGACATCGCTCGTGGCGACTTGAAGCCACGCGCACGAATTCTGTTTCTGTTCGGTAACCCTGACGCGATCCGTAAAGGCGAGCGCTTCATCGAACAGGACGTCAATCGGCTGTTCAATGGCCGTCACGAACAGAGCAGCGGCTCAGAAGCCTTGCGTGCTTGTGAGCTGGAGCGGCTGGCGGCGGTTTTCTTCAGCCTGCCGGATCGCCAGCGTCTTCACTATGATCTGCACACCGCGATTCGCGGCTCGAAAATCGAGCAGTTCGCCTTGTACCCCTGGAAGGAAGGTCGCCAGCATTCGCGTAAAGAGCTGGCACGCCTGCGTGCTGCCGGCATGGAGGCGGTGCTGTTGCAGAACAAGCCATCCATCGTCTTCAGTTCCTACACCTACGATAAACTGGGCGCCGAGTCTTTCACCCTTGAATTGGGCAAGGCGCGGCCGTTCGGGCAGAACGCCGGGGTTAATGTTTCCCTGCTGGAAACCCGCCTGAAACAGATCATCGAAGGTACCGAACCGGAACTGACCGAATCGGCTCTGGACGGTTTGCAGCTGTACAGCGTGGCGCGGGAAATCATCAAGCACAGCGATAGCTTCCGCTTGAACCTTCCGGCGGACATCGAGAACTTTTCTGAGCTGGATGTGGGTTACCTGTTGGCGGAAGATATCGCCAACACCCGCTGGATCATCGAAGAAGAGGGCGCCCGGATTATCTTCCCGAACCCCAAGGTGAAGAACGGCTTGCGTGCCGGCCTCCTGGTCGTGCCAGCCACCGACGAAAACCTCGCCTGACGCCAATCTCTGACGAGCCACAGGGCTAATGTGGGAGCGGGCTTGCTCGCGAATACGGTGTGTCATTC
>NZ_JBFULH010000273.1:0-5673 GCF_056400445.1 Pseudomonas sp. P5_B2
GACCGGCATGAGGCGTACGCTGAAGTGCTCAATCGCCTGTTCAATCACGGCCTCGCTTATGCCTGCACCTGCTCGCGCAAGCAGCTGGAGCCCTATCACGGCATTTATCCGGGACTGTGCCGCAACGCCGGCCACGGCACTGAAGACACGGCGATTCGCCTGCGCGTGCCCGAGCTGGAATACCACTTCATCGACCGCGTGCAAGGTGAATTCCGTCAGCATCTGGGTCGCGAGGTGGGCGACTTTGTGATTCGCCGTCGCGACGGGCTCTACGCCTATCAGTTGGCCGTCGTGCTGGACGATGCCTGGCAAGGCATCACCGATATTGTGCGTGGCGCCGACCTGCTGGATTCCACCCCCCGCCAGCTCTATCTGCAAGAATTGCTCGGCCTGCGGCAACCGCGCTATCTGCACATCCCGCTGATTACCCAGCCCGATGGCAACAAACTCGGCAAATCCTACCGCTCGCCGCCATTGACCGAAGATCAGGCAACACCTTTATTGCTGCGTGCATTGCGCGCACTCGGGCAAAACCCCGTAACCGAACTGGCTTACGCCAGCCCACGGGAAGTGTTGAACTGGGGCATCGCCCACTGGGATGCGTCGCTGATCCCGCGCACACTTAACCTGCCCGAGGCGCAACTGCAGTGATCGCACTTGCAGTGGCGCGCCCATCCGTTACCATCGCCGCACGTTTTCGGGCACGCGCATAAAAAAGAGAGGCCGGGATGTACATCTATCGCTTGGTCCTGCTCCTGGTAGTGGGGATTTATCTGTTCTCCCCGGCCATCATGGATTGGTGGATCGACGCCACTGGCGCCTGGTATCGCCCTTATCTGCTCTGGCTGATTCTGATCGTCGTGACCTTCATCCTGCAGAGTCAAAAAGATGCCGATGAGCTTTAGCCTGACCCAGATGATCCTGATCAGCGCCGCCTACCTGGCAGTGCTGTTCGGTGTGGCTTGGGTCAGTGAACGGGGCATGATCCCCCGGGCGATCATTCGCCACCCGTTGACCTACACCCTGTCCTTGGGCGTTTACGCCAGCGCGTGGGCGTTTTACGGCACGGTGGGCCTGGCCTATCAGTACGGCTACGGGTTTTTATCCAGTTACCTCGGGGTCTCCGGCGCATTTTTGCTGGCGCCGGTGCTGCTGTACCCGATCCTGAAAATCACCCGCACCTATCAGTTGTCGTCGCTGGCCGACTTGTTCGCGTTCCGCTTTCGCAGTACATGGGCGGGGGCGCTGACCACGATTTTCATGCTGGTCGGCGTGTTGCCGCTGCTGGCCTTGCAAATTCAAGCAGTCGCCGACTCCATCAGCATTCTCACCCGTGAGCCGGTGCAGCATCGGGTCGCCCTGAGTTTCTGCGCGCTGATTACGCTATTCACCATCTTCTTTGGTTCCCGCCACATTGCCACCCGCGAAAAACATGAAGGCCTGGTGTTCGCCATTGCCTTCGAGTCGGTGATCAAGTTGATCGCCCTCGGCGGTGTCGGTCTGTATGCCTTGTACGGCGTGTTTGACGGCCCGCAACAGCTTGAGCTTTGGCTGCTGCAAAACCAGACCGCCCTCGCCGCTTTGCACACGCCGCTGCAAGAAGGTCCGTGGCGTACGTTGCTGCTGGTGTTCTTCGCCTCGGCGATTGTGATGCCGCACATGTATCACATGACCTTTACCGAAAATCTCAACCCGCGTTCGCTGGTCAGTGCAAGTTGGGGCCTGCCCCTGTTCCTGCTGTTGATGAGCCTGGCGGTGCCGCTGATTCTCTGGGCCGGACTGAAACTCGGCGCCACCACCAACCCGGAATACTTCACGCTGGGCATCGGCATCGCCGCCAACAGCAAAGCCTTGGCACTGCTGGCCTATATCGGCGGTTTGTCGGCGGCAAGCGGCCTGATCATCGTCACCACCCTGGCGCTGTCCGGGATGGCACTGAACCATCTGGTGTTACCGCTCTATCAACCTCCGGCCGAAGGCAACATCTACCGTTGGCTGAAGTGGACCCGTCGGGCGCTGATCGTTGCAATCATCATGGCCGGCTACGGCTTCTACCTGCTGCTGGGTGCAGAGCAGGATCTGGCGAACCTCGGCATTGTCGCGTTTGTCGCCACGTTGCAGTTCCTGCCCGGCGTACTCTCGGTCCTGTACTGGCCGACCGCCAACCGCCGCGGCTTCATTGCCGGTTTGCTGGCGGGGATTCTGGTGTGGCTGGTCACGATGTTGTTGCCGCTAGTGAGCAATCTGCAGGGTTTCTATATTCCGCTGCTGAACATGATCTACGTGCTGGACGACACCAGTTGGCACATGGCGGCGATTGCCTCCCTGGCCGCCAACGTGCTGATGTTCACCCTGATCTCGCTGTTCACCAATGCCAGCGCGGAAGAGGCCAGCGCAGCCGAAGCCTGTGCCGTGGACAATGTGCGTCGCCCGCAACGTCGCGAACTGCACGCCGCATCGCCACAGGAATTCGCCACGCAGTTGGCAAAACCCTTGGGCGCCAAGGCTGCACAGAAAGAAGTGGAACAGGCGCTGCGCGATCTCTATCTGCCGTTCGACGAACGCCGGCCTTACGCCTTGCGCCGCCTGCGTGACCGCATCGAAGCCAACCTGTCAGGCCTGATGGGTCCGAGTGTGGCGCAGGACATGGTCGAAACGTTCCTGCCCTATAAGGCGGGCGGCGAGAACTATGTCACCGAAGACATTCACTTCATCGAAAGTCGCCTCGAGGATTACCACTCGCGCCTGACCGGCCTTGCCGCCGAACTCGATGCCCTGCGTCGCTATCACCGCCAGACCCTGCAAGAACTGCCGATGGGCGTCTGCTCACTGGCCAAGGATCAGGAAATCCTCATGTGGAACAAAGCCATGGAGGAATTGACGGGAATTGCTGCGCAGCGTGTGGTCGGTTCGCGCCTGAGCACCATTGCCGATCCATGGAAAGAACTGCTGCAAGGCTTCATTAATTTGCCGGACGAGCACTTGCACAAACAGCACCTGGCCCTGGATGGCCAGACCCGCTGGCTGAACCTGCACAAAGCCGCGATCGATGAACCGCTCGCACCGGGTAACAGCGGCTTGGTGTTGCTGGTGGAAGACCTGACCGAAACCCAGATGCTCGAAGACAAACTGGTGCACTCCGAGCGCCTGGCCAGCATCGGTCGACTCGCGGCGGGCGTGGCCCACGAAATCGGCAACCCGATCACTGGCATTGCTTGCCTGGCGCAGAACCTGCGCGAAGAGCGTGAAGACGATAGCGAACTGAAGGAAATCAGCGGGCAGATACTTGAGCAAACCAAGCGCGTGTCGCGCATCGTCCAGTCACTGATGAGCTTCGCCCACGCCGGCAGTCACCAGCAAAGCGACGAGCCCGTCTGTCTGGCCGAAGTGGCTCAGGATGCCATCGGCTTGCTGGCGCTGAACCGACGCAATTTCGAAGTTCAGTTCTATAATTTGTGCGACCCCGATCACTGGGTCGAAGGCGATCCGCAGCGACTCGCCCAAGTACTGATCAACCTGCTCTCAAATGCCCGCGACGCCTCGCCTCCCGGCAGTGCGGTGCGAGTTAAAAGCGAAGCCGGCGAACACACGGTCGACTTGATCGTGGAAGACGAAGGCAGCGGTATTCCGAAGAACATCATGGACCGACTGTTCGAACCTTTCTTCACCACCAAGGATCCTGGTGAAGGTACCGGTCTGGGCCTTGCACTGGTCTATTCCATCGTTGAAGAGCATTATGGACAAATCACCATCGACAGCCCGGCTGATGTTCAAAGCCAACGCGGCACCCGTATCCGGGTGACCTTGCCGCGTCATGTCGAAGCGACGTCCGCTGTGAACTGAGACCGTCGAGAGTATCGAATCAATGCCCCACATTTTGATCGTCGAAGACGAAACAATTATCCGCTCCGCCTTGCGCCGCCTGCTGGAACGTAACCAGTACCAGGTCAGCGAAGCCGGTTCAGTGCAGGAAGCACAAGAACGCTTCACTATTCCCACGTTCGACCTGATCGTCAGTGACCTGCGCCTGCCGGGCGCACCGGGCACCGAGTTGATCAAACTCGGCCAGGGCACGCCGGTGCTGATCATGACCAGCTACGCCAGCCTGCGTTCGGCGGTCGATTCGATGAAGATGGGCGCGGTGGATTACATCGCCAAGCCTTTCGATCACGATGAAATGCTCCAGGCCGTCGCCCGCATCCTGCGTGACCGGGCATCATTGCCAGCCAACGGCGAACCTGCCGCCGGTAAAGCTACCAACGGCGCCGCAAAAGCTGGCGTCGATAACAGCAACGGTGAAATCGGCATTATCGGTTCGTGCCCGCCGATGCAAGACCTGTACAGCAAAATCCGCAAAGTCGCGCCAACCGATTCCAATGTCCTGATCCAAGGTGAATCCGGTACCGGTAAAGAGTTGGTGGCGCGTGCCCTGCACAACCTGTCCAAGCGCGCCAAGGCACCGATGATTTCGGTGAACTGCGCAGCCATTCCGGAAAGCCTGATCGAGTCCGAGCTGTTTGGTCACGAAAAAGGCGCGTTCACTGGCGCCAGCGCCGGGCGTGCCGGCCTGGTGGAAGCAGCAGACGGCGGCACCTTGTTCCTTGATGAAATCGGCGAGTTGCCACTTGAAGCCCAGGCCCGCTTGCTGCGCGTGTTGCAGGAAGGCGAAATTCGCCGTGTAGGCTCGGTGCAATCGCAGAAGGTCGACGTACGCCTGATCGCCGCGACTCACCGGGATCTCAAGAGTCTGGCAAAAATCGGCCAGTTCCGTGAAGACTTGTATTACCGCCTCCACGTGATCGCCCTGAAGCTGCCGGCCTTGCGCGAGCGCGGTGCGGACGTTAACGAAATCGCCAATGCCTTCCTGGCGCGGCAGAGCGCGCGGGTCAACCGCACCGATCTGAAATTCGCCCCGGATGCCGAACAGGCGATTCGTCATTACACCTGGCCAGGGAACGTTCGTGAGCTGGAAAACGCCGTCGAGCGCGCGGTCATTCTGTGTGAGAGCCCGGAGATTTCGGCCGAACTGCTGGGTATCGACATCGAACTGAGTGATCTGGATGAAGACGAATTCATCGGCCTGACACCGCAGCAGGGCCACAATGGTGGTAACGCCAGCCATGAGCCGACCGAAGACTTGTCACTGGAAGACTACTTCCAGCACTTCGTCCTCGAGCATCAGGACCACATGACCGAAACCGAGCTGGCCCGCAAACTCGGGGTCAGCCGCAAATGCCTGTGGGAGCGTCGTCAGCGCTTGGGCATCCCGCGCCGCAAAACCGGGGTCGCCAGCGAAAGCTGAATGGCACCTGTCTGAAGCGCGGGTAACACATGACTTTGTGAATAAACTGTTACCTCAGATTTATCACGTAACAGAAGCCGGGGCTTACGGTAACGAAGCCCCGGTTTTTTTCGCCTGAAAAAACCCCACCAATCGACCTAACCCCTTGTTTTACTGGGGTTCGCAAAAGTTGGCACGCACCCTGCAATATGTTTGGTACAAGAACAATAACAAGCAACGTACAACATAATAAAAATAAGACGAATCGACTCACGCACAATAAAAACAAGACGGCGAGAGGCGCAGCTAACTGATTCTTTTGGAGAGGCGTTGTATTTGGGGGATCGCCCCACGACCAGGCCGAGAATAATAAAAAACTGTCCTAAGACCTG
>NZ_JBFULH010000274.1:0-5645 GCF_056400445.1 Pseudomonas sp. P5_B2
GTCCATTCCAGTTGGTCACCGGTCGCGTCTGGCGCGGTTCGGCGTTCGGCGGTGTGCGCGGCCGTACCGAGTTGCCAAGCTACGTCGAAATGGCCGCAACCGGCGAAATTCCGCTGGATACGTTCATCACCCACACCATGGGCCTGGAAGATATCAACAAGGCGTTCGACCTGATGCACGAAGGCAAGAGCATCCGTTCCGTCATTCATTTTTGAGGTCGGTCATGAGCCTGGAAAATATCTCCTGCCAGAAAAGCTTCGGCGGCTGGCACAAGCGCTACCGGCACCGCTCCGACGTGCTCGGCTGCGACATGGTGTTTGCCGTATACCTGCCGCCGCAAGCGGAGCAGGGCGGTAAGCTGCCGGTGCTGTACTGGTTGTCCGGCCTGACCTGCACCGACGAGAACTTCATGCAAAAGGCCGGCGCCATGCGCATGGCTGCCGAGCTGGGTTTGATCATCGTTGCGCCAGACACCAGCCCACGCGGTCCCGACGTACCAGGTGATCCAGACGGTGCTTGGGACTTCGGCCTCGGTGCTGGTTTTTATCTGAATGCCACTCAGGAGCCGTGGTCACGGCATTATCGGATGCATGACTATGTCGTGCAGGAGTTGCCGGCATTGATCGAGGCCCATTTCCCTGCATCGGACAAGCGCGGCATCAGTGGTCACTCCATGGGCGGCCATGGCGCTTTGGTCTGTGCCTTGCGCAATCCTGGGCGCTATCAGTCGGTGTCGGCGTTCTCGCCGATCAACAATCCGATGGACTGCCCGTGGGGGCAAAAGGCCTTCATCCGTTACCTGGGCGAAGACCGTTCGAAGTGGCGCGAATGGGATGCTTGCGCCCTGATCGCCGAGTCCGATGAGAAGTTGCCACTGCTGGTGGATCAAGGCGATCGCGATGATTTTCTTGCGACCCAGCTCAAGCCGGAGGCCCTGCAACAGGCGGCCAAACTGGCGGGTCATCCGCTGACGTTGCGCCTGCAACCAGGCTACGACCACAGCTATTTCTTCATCGCCAGTTTCATCGACGACCACCTGCAACATCATGCGCATGCTCTAGGCGCCTAATATCTGTCAAAGCAGGTAGAATCACGCCCTGACAAAAATCGGGGCGTTTTTTTATGCGTATTGGCCACGGCTATGATGTGCACCGTTTCGCTGAAGGCGACTTCATTACTCTGGGCGGTGTGCGCATTGCACACGGCTTCGGCCTGCTCGCTCACTCCGACGGTGACGTCCTGCTGCACGCCTTGAGCGATGCCTTGCTCGGCGCGGCCGCGTTGGGTGATATCGGTAAGCATTTCCCGGACACCGACCCGACATACAAGGGCGCTGACAGCCGGGTTTTGCTGCGCCACGTTGTCGCGCTGATTCACGCCAAAGGCTGGAAAGTTGGCAACGTCGATAACACCATCGTCGCCCAAGCGCCGAAAATGGCCCCGCATATCGAATCGATGCGCGCGCTGATTGCCGCGGATCTTCAAGTTGAGTTGGATCAAGTGAACGTGAAAGCTACCACCACCGAAAAGCTTGGCTTTGTCGGTCGCGAAGAAGGCATTGCCGTGCACTCCGTTGCCTTGTTGCTGCGCGCATGAACGAATTGCAATTGCTCGGCCCGCGGGCCTATGGCGAGGCGCTTGGCACTGCTGTTCTGAAAGCCACGGCAGAAGATTTTCAGGTCGATGAAGTGCTCAACATTCCCCTCAGTGGTGATGGCGAGCATTTGTGGATTTGGGTGGAAAAGCGCGGTCTCAATACCGAGGAAGCGGCACGGCGGATCGCCAAGGCCGCGGGTGTGCCCTTGCGCACGGTCAGTTATGCCGGGCTCAAGGATCGTCAGGCGCTGACGCGCCAATGGTTCAGCGTGCAATTGCCGGGCAAGGCTGACCCGGATTTGTCGGCGGCGGAAAACAATACGCTGAAAATCCTCAAGACCGGTCGGCACAAACGCAAGCTGCAACGCGGCGCTCACTCGGCCAATGGTTTCACTTTGCGGCTGACGCAATTCGCTGGCGACAAAGCCGCGATTGAAGAGCGGCTTCAATTGATCGCCAAGCAAGGTATCCCCAATTATTTCGGCGCCCAGCGTTTCGGCTTTGATGGCGGCAACGTTATCGATGCACGTGCCTGGGCCGCTCGTAAAGCATTGCCGGAGCAACGCAACGTGYGTTCGCGGCTGCTCTCCACGGCGCGCAGTTATCTGTTCAATCAGGTGTTGGCGGCACGTGTTGCCGACGGTACCTGGGAGCAAGCCCAGGTCGGTGATCTGTTGGCCTTCACTGACAGCCGCAGCTTCTTTCCGGCCGGTGAGGCTGAGTGCAGCGATCCGCGACTGGCGATTCTCGATCTGCACCCGACCGGTCCACAGTGGGGCGAAGGTGACTCGCCGGCGACCGGCGTTGTCCATGTACTGGAGCAAGACATCGCCGCTCGCGAAGCGGACTTGCGCGATTGGTTGATTAACGCCGGTATGAGTCACGAACGTCGCATCCTGCGACTGCCCATTGGTGGGTTGACGTGGCATTATCCCGAGCCTGACATTCTGCAACTGGAATTCGTCCTCCCGGCCGGATGCTTTGCCACCGTATTGGTGCGCGAGCTTGTTGATCTGGTGCCGGTGGGGCAGACGGACAGCCCATGCGTATTCTGATTTCTAACGATGATGGGGTAACCGCACCCGGTCTCGCCGCGCTTTATGCTGCGCTGGCGGATTACACTGAGTGTGTGGTTATCGCCCCGGACCAGGACAAAAGCGGCGCCAGCAGCTCGCTGACGCTCGACCGTCCGTTGCACCCGCAAACCCTGGCCAACGGCTTCATCAGCCTGAACGGCACCCCAACCGATTGCGTGCACCTGGGCCTGAACGGCTTGCTGGAACGCGAGCCGGACATGGTCGTTTCGGGGATCAACCTGGGCGCTAACCTGGGCGATGACGTGTTGTATTCCGGCACCGTGGCGGCCGCCCTCGAAGGGCGTTTCCTTGAACGTCCATCGTTTGCCTTTTCGTTGGCCTCACGACAAGTAGAGAACCTTCCCACAGCGGCCTACTTTGCGCGCAAGCTGGTCGAAGCCCATGGCGATCTCGACCTGCCGCCGCGCACGGTACTGAATGTGAACATTCCCAATTTGCCGCTGGACCATATCCGCGGTATTCAGCTGACCCGCCTCGGACATCGCGCACGCGCTGCGGCACCGATGAAGGTGGTCGATCCACGCGGCAAATCCGGTTACTGGATTGCCGCCGCCGGGGATGCTGAAGATGGCGGCCCGGGCACCGACTTCCATGCGCTCATGCAGGGCTATGTTTCCATCACTCCGCTGCAACTGGATCGCACTTTCAATGATGCCTTCAGAAGTCTCGATGGCTGGCTTGAGGGGCTGCGCTAATGACTCGTGAACAAGACGATATGCTGCGCCRTGGCATCGGGATGACCTCTCAACGGACTCGCGAGCGCCTGATTCAGCGTCTGTATGAAGAAGGCGTTTCCAACGCCAAGGTGCTCGAAGTCATCCGCCGTACGCCGCGCCATCTGTTCGTCGACGAGGCGCTGGCACATCGCGCTTACGAAGACACTGCGCTGCCGATCGGGCACAACCAGACCATCTCCCAGCCTTACATGGTGGCTCGCATGAGCGAGTTGCTGCTGGAAGCAGGTCCCTTGGACAAGGTGATGGAGATTGGCACCGGCTCGGGCTACCAGACGGCCGTACTGTCACAGTTGGTCGAGCGGGTGTTTTCCGTGGAGCGCATCAAGGTTTTGCAGGACCGGGCCAAGGAACGCCTGGTGGAGCTGAACCTGCGCAACGTGGTGTTTCGTTGGGGCGATGGTTGGGAGGGGTGGCCAGCCTTGGCGCCTTATAACGGCATCATCGTCACGGCGGTGGCCACGGATGTGCCTCRGGCACTGCTTGATCAGTTGGCTCCGGGTGGGCGACTGGTGATCCCGGTTGGCTCCGGTGAGGTGCAGCAATTGATGCTGATCATCCGTGAAGAACAAGGCTTTTCCCGACGTGTTCTGGGGGCGGTGCGTTTCGTGCCATTGCTCAACGGGCCACTGGCCTGAGCATTTGTTTTTACGCGCTGAATTCTCTTCGATTGGCCGTGTCTTACAGCGGCACCGATTGGTTAAACGGTATTTATCGTCAGTAGGCAAACGTGTGCGCGGGGCGTTTTCGCTTCATTAAAGGTAAAGCCAGTTCAGCCCGTTATACTTGCGACATCTCGAGCCGGAACACGGCAATCCACAATTTCAGCCACCACATAGGGAGCGGCGGGTGAGTCTCACAGTCATTGCGCAGCGTATGAGTACAACGAGCTTTCAGCGCCTGGTGACTGGCCTTGTCTTGAGCACCTTGCTGGTCGGTTGCTCCAGCACCAAAACGAGTAGCACAAGCGCCGTCGATCGCAACAAGGCTGCGCCGCAACGTCCGGCAGTGACCACAGGTCAGTATGTCGTTCGACCAAAAGACACCCTGTTCTCGATCGCTTTTCGCTACGGCTGGGACTACAAAGCCCTCGCCGCGCGCAACAACATTCCTACACCCTATACGATCCATCCGGGTCAGATAATTCGCTTTGATGGCCGCACCGGATCAACGCCGACAGCAGTGTCCAGTGCGTCCGATTCGACGCCTTCGTCGTCGCTGAAAACCACGGTAATTCGGCGCCAGCCGAATGGCGCAACCACCAGTACAGAGGTGGTTACACCGTCCGTCGCCAGCAAGCCGGCACCCGCTCCATTGCCGCCAGCAGGTCCAGCCCCGACCGGCTGGGGATGGCCATCTAATGGTATTTTGATTGGAAAGTTCTCATCAAACGGTAGTTTGAATAAAGGAATTGATATCGCCGGAGATTTGGGACAGCCTGTTTTAGCTGCGTCTGATGGGACGGTGGTATACGCCGGGAGTGGCTTAAGGGGCTACGGCGAATTAGTCATCATCAAACACAGCGAAACCTACGTCAGTGCCTACGGACATAACCGCRGGCTTTTGGTTCGGGAGGGGCAGCAGGTCAAGGTCGGACAGACAATTGCCGAAATGGGGTCAACGGGTACAGACCGGGTGAAACTGCATTTTGAGATTCGCCGCCAAGGTAAACCTGTAGATCCGCTGCAATTCCTGCCACGTCGTTGATTTGTTAGCCAGCTTGTTCCGTCACGTAGAGGGAACAAGCTCCAGCGTTGCCAAGGATAAAGGCGTCGCTTGAGCTTGAGGTCGAACTCACCAAAGGACTATAACAATGGCTCTCAGTAAAGAAGTGCCGGAGTTTGACATCGACGATGAGGTTCTCCTGATGGAGACCGGTATCGAGACGGATTCGATGTCGAATGATGAAGGGGCAGCTCCACCTTCTTCCGTTCGTGCCAAATCCAAACACTCCGCTTCGCTAAAACAACATAAGTACATCGATTACACGCGGGCACTTGATGCCACGCAGCTGTACCTCAATGAAATCGGCTTTTCCCCATTGCTCTCCCCGGAAGAAGAAGTTCATTTTGCACGCCTGTCGCAAAGTGGCGATCCGGCCGGGCGCAAGCGCATGATTGAAAGCAACCTGCGGCTGGTGGTGAAAATCGCCCGTCGTTACGTCAATCGTGGGCTGTCGCTGCTGGACCTGATCGAAGAGGGCAACCTCGGCCTGATC
>NZ_JBFULH010000275.1:0-5624 GCF_056400445.1 Pseudomonas sp. P5_B2
CTGCGAGGCTGCGTTCGAGGACGCAGTCCTCGCATGTCCCGAGGGCGTGGATTTTCTGGAAGAACCGGTTGCCTGATTTTACGAGGACTACGTCCTCGAACGCAGCCTCGCAAGCTCGGCAGCTGCTACAGAGCTACGTGCTTAGCCGGGTTCGCAACACCTTGGCCATGTCCTCCAGCTCCGCCACCGGGCTGTGCCCGATCAACATCCAGGCATGTTCCATGTCCGCCCAGTAAACGACGTTCATGCCGTGCCGCCGCTCATGGGCGAAGTGTCGACTGCCGCTGTTGGAGCGCGTGACGCACAGCGCCATCGGGCCATGCGTCGGGTCGAGGTAGGTGATCTGGGCAATCGGTACGCCTTCGTATTCGAGGATTTGCGCACGCTTGAACTCAGAGCGGGGCAAGGTCAGCTGTGTGGAAGCAAGGTTCAGGCCCAGGCGCGTATCGATGAGCCGCAGTTGCGCCCGTTGGGAGGCTTCATCACTGGGCAAGTGTTCCAGGGTTTCTGGCACGTAGAGCGACATGTAGTCGGCTACCAACCCACGCCAATTGGTGGTTTGCTGGCTCGATTGCCAACCGAGGAACAAACGGTCTGCCACCACGCCGCCCACTACCAAACTGGCCGCGGCTGCGAGAAACCAGCGGCGATTCAGCGCTGGGCGTTCGGGGGAAGGCAAAGTGTCGAGCATGAATTGCAGACGATCCAGGGGCGCCTGTTGGGCCATTTCGGCATAAGCCTGCTTGAACGGGAGGTTGCTGCGAGCCAGCCATTGCAGGCGCAGGTTGAGCGTCGAGTCTTCGGCGATGGCCGTATCGATGCGAGTGCGTTGTTCGACATCGAGTTGGTCGTCGAGATAGGCCACCAGTTGCTCGTCTGAAGGTGTGGCGCGATCGTTCATCGACGTTCTCCCGTGAAAGGGTTCGGTACAGCATGCAGCGGTGGGTATTCGGCCAGTTTTACCCGGGCAGCGGCCAGCCGACTCATGACCGTGCCCATCGGCACTTGCAGCACTTCGGCGACTTCGCGGTACGACAAGCCTTCGACGTACGCCAGGTACACCGTTTCGCGTTGGGCTTCGGGCAACGCGTCGACACGCCGGATCACTTGAGCCGCGAGCACATGGGTTTGCGCCGCGTGTTCGCCGTCAAACGACAACTGACTGTCGGCATCCACCACCCCCTGACCCTGGCGCACCCGACGTGCGCGCACTTCGTTGAGCCAGATCGAATGCAGGATGCTCAGTAGCCAGCGGTCCATGCGCGTACCGGGGACATACTGCCCGGCACGTTCTAGCGCCCGCACGCAGGTCGCCTGCACCAAGTCTTCGGCCACATGCCGTTGCCGGGACAACAGCAAGCCATAACGCCACAAACGCGCTAAATGCTGGCCCAATTCGGCCCTGATTGTTTGATCGCTGGCGATGGCGACCTCCGTCTGTGCTGAGTGTCAGGTTTTCGATGAATCATTAATGGCTTCGGCCAGGTCCTGGTATTCCTCGCAGGTGCTGCCGCAGATCGATTTGATGTGCAGCAACTGTTCTTGAGCCAGGTCCAGTCGGCCTTTGATCACATACGCTTCGCCGAGGTATTCACGCACTTGCGCATACTGTGGGTCGAGTTTGACCGATTGCAGGTAGTAACCGATGCCTTCGTCGGTACGCCCCAGTTTACGCGTGGCGTAACCGCGATAGTTTAAAGCTTTGGCGGTGTTCGGTTTTTCAAGTGTATCGAGCAGGGCCAGTGCTTCTTCGTAGCGCCCGTCCTTGGCCAGACGATAGGCATAATTGGTGCGGTCGTCATCCGGTACCAGACTGCTGGTTTGTTTGAGGCATTTTTGCGATCTGGAGTCGAAGACCTGGCCTTTAGGGCAGTTGGGTTTTGCGGGCGCATCATCGTCGCCATGGGCAATCGCCAGCGAACTGGTCAGCGCTGCCGTCAGACAACCGGCAAGCAGCAGCGGGGCGGTGAAAACAACAAAGCGTGCGTTCATTGGCAAGGCTCCAAGTTTACGGGTTTCAGTCAAAACCACGATCGTTTTGGGTCATGTAAGAAGAACACCTCAGCGTGAACAATTATTCATTTCTTTCTGGGGAACTTTGCAAGAAAAGTGCAATCCTTGGCGCCTTGTTTGACAACATTCTTATCCCGGTGCTTTTGCGKTGGTGAAGGGTAGTTAAATCGGCGGTGTTGCCAATCGCGGGCAAGCCCGCTCCCACAGGGGGATTTGTTAACACCAGAGATCCAATGTGGGAGCGAGCCTGCTCGCCAAAGGGCTGGCCCAGACACTACAAAACCCCACCGAGTCCCGCTTTTGGCTGAACCGCTGCCTTACTCCCCCCACCCATGCCTTGTTATAGTCCGGGCCTCATTTTTTGCCCCGGTAAAAGGATCACTGCCATGTCTCAGTACACCGCGTTCACCGTCGAACTCGCCGACAACATCGCCCATGTGCAGATTAACCGCCCGGAAAAAATCAACTCGATGAACGCTGCGTTCTGGAGCGAGATCATCGAGATTTTCCAGTGGGTCGACGACACCGACGAAGCCCGCGTCGTGGTCCTCAGTGGCGCCGGCAAGCATTTCTCCTCCGGCATCGACCTGATGATGCTGGCCGGCGTGGCCAATGAGCTGGGTAAGGATGTCGGTCGTAACGCGCGCCTGCTGCGCCGCAAGATCCTCGCTTTGCAAGCGTCCTTCAATGCTGTCGACAATTGCCGCAAGCCGGTGCTGGCGGCGATTCAGGGGTATTGCCTCGGTGGTGCCATCGACCTGATTGCCGCCTGCGAYATGCGTTACGCCGCCGAAGACGCACAATTCTCGATCAAGGAAATCGACATCGGCATGGCCGCCGACGTCGGCACCCTGCAACGCTTGCCGCGCATCATCGGTGACGGCATGCTGCGTGAACTGGCTTACACTGGTCGCACGTTTGGCGCCGACGAAGCACGCAACATTGGTCTGGTCAATCGCGTCTACAGCGACACTGCCAGCCTGCTGGATGGCGTCATGGGCATAGCCCGCGAAATCGCCAGCAAGTCGCCGATTGCAGTGACGGGCACCAAGGAAATGATCAGCTACATGCGCGACCATCGCATCGACGACGGCCTCGAATACGTCGCCACCTGGAACGCCGCCATGCTGCAATCCACCGACTTGCGCGTGGCCATGGCCGCCCATATGAGCAAACAGAAACCCGAATTTCTGGACTGATTAAACATGACTTCACGCTGGACCACAGCAGTACTGGATACCGACCAACCCGGCGGCTGGGCCGTAGCCCGCAGCCCGGAAGGCTTCCTGTTCGATGACAATGGCGCGCTGTTCCCGCGCGAATGGCTCAAACGGCAGGACCTGTCGATTCTTGCCGAGCACGGCATTGGTCATCTCGATGGTGAACCGGTGTATCTGCTGGAGCTGCGCAGTCCCGGCGAAGTGTCGGGGTGCAACTGGAAAGGTCTAAGGGCGTTCATGCTTGAGGGCGATCACACGGTGTACAAGGTGCTTGGCTATGCCGCGCAGATTGGCACCTGGTACCGTGAGCATCGCTTTTGTGGCAGCTGTGGTCAGGCAGTAACGCAGATTCCACGCGAGCGGGCGATGTACTGCGAACCGTGTAATTTGCGCAATTACCCACGGATCTCGCCGAGCATGATCGTACTGGTGACCCGTGGCGATGAAGTTTTGCTGGCCCGTTCACCTCGTTTCGTCAGCGGGGTGTACAGCACGCTGGCTGGTTTTGCCGAGCCGGGCGAGTCGGCCGAGGATTGCCTGATCCGCGAGGTTCGGGAGGAAGTGCAGATCGAGGTCAAGAACATCCAGTACCTGGGCAGCCAGTGCTGGCCGTTCCCGCACTCAATGATGCTGGGTTTCCACGCCGAGTACGCCGGTGGCGAGATTGTCTGTCAGGAAGACGAAATCGAAGACGCCCAGTGGTTCAACGTTCACGCGCTGCCGCCGTTGCCGGCGTCGCGCTCGATTGCCCGTTACCTGATCGACGTTTATGTGGCGCGGCGCTTAGGCCACGCTGAACCAGTGCTGCCAGGCTAGGCGCACAGTCAAGCCCAGCACCACGGTGATGAACACCGGTCGAATGAACTTCGCACCGCCGCTGATGGCGGTGCGCGCACCAAAAAATGCGCCAATCATCACCGACAGGCCCATGCTCAGGCCGATGATCCAGTCCACCTGCCCGGAAAACACAAACACCGACAGCGCCGCAATGTTGCTGACGAAGTTCATGCTGCGCGCCACGCCGCTGGCCTTCACCAGGTCGATGGGGTACATCAGCAGCGTGCTGACGGTCCAGAACGCGCCTGTGCCGGGACCGGCCACGCCGTCGTAGAAACCGAGGCTGAAGCCTTGGGTCGATTGCCACTTTTTCTTGATCGGAGCATCGCTGTCCAGCGGCGCTTTAGGCGTACCGCCGAACAACAGGTACAGGCCGCAGGCGAAGACGATCACCGGGAGCATTTTATTCAGCCACTCGGCCGGCAAATAATGCGCGACCACGGCGCCGGTCAATGCGCCGACCAGTGTGCCGACGATGGCATGCACCCACTGGCGGGGATGGAACAGCTTGCGACGGTAGAAGGTGAAACTGGCGGTGGCAGAGCCGAAGGTCGAACTCAGCTTGTTGGTGCCCAGTACCAGGTGTGGCGGCAGACCGGCGGTGAGCAGTGCCGGGGTGGTCAGCAGGCCGCCACCCCCGGCAATCGCATCGATGAAACCGGCAATAAAGGCAACAACGGCCAGAATGGCCAGGGTGGTGAGGTCAACGCTGAGTTCGAAAGGCATGGAGTCGGCTTATTTCGGCGGGGTGCAGGAAAGGGCTGCGGGGAAGGGCCGGTATCTTACCTATATCCAGACTTTGCGGCGACTTGTCTGGCCCACGCATTGGATCTATGCCTAACCCGATATCCCTGTAGGAGCCGGGCTTGCCCGCGATAGCGGTATCACATTCAACACTTCAGTTGCTTGTGACATCGCCATCGCGGGCAAGCCCGGCTCCTACAGGATCCTACAGGCCGAGGTCGGACAGCCCCGGGTGATCATCCGGGCGACGCCCCAGCGGCCAGTGGTATTTGCGCCCGCTTTCCTTGATCGGCAGGTCGTTGATGCTGGCAAACCGGTTAGCCATCAGCCCGTTCTCATCGAACTCCCAATTCTCGTTGCCGTAGGAACGGAACCAGTTGCCCGAGTCGTCGTGCCATTCATAGGCATAACGCACGGCAATGCGGTTGCCGGTGAAGGCCCAGAGTTCCTTGATCAAGCGGTAATCCAGTTCCTTGGCCCATTTGCGGGTGAGGAAGGCTTTGGCTTCTTCGCGGTTGTTTGCGAATTCGGCGCGGTTACGCCATCGGGTGTCCAGTGTGTAAGCCAGCGACACCCGTTCCGGGTCACGAGAGTTCCAGCCGTCTTCGGCCAGGCGAACTTTTTCGATGGCCGATTCGCGGGTGAAGGGTGGCAATGGTGGACGAACTTCAGCGTTAGACATGTAAAGTCTCCCAGTAAAATTAAAGTTCAAACACGTTGTGGTCAGTTTGTTCAGTTGCAAAACAGTAAAGCGTTAGTTTTTCTTGGTCAGAAGGAATTTCCGTAGCCTGTACCGCGTTTATCGGGAGC
>NZ_JBFULH010000276.1:0-5613 GCF_056400445.1 Pseudomonas sp. P5_B2
ACTTTTTGCCGGCCTGGTATTGGCTGGCTGCGCCACTTCTGGCCAGGATCCGTTGGCGCCGAAAACCGTCAACAGCGTCAACCTCAAGCGTTACCAGGGAGCCTGGTATGAGTTGGCTCGGATGCCCATGTATTTCCAGCGCGACTGCGCCCAATCCGAAGCCCATTACCAGCTCAAGCCTGACGGAAACATGGCGATACTGAACCGCTGCCTGACGGCGCAGTGGCAGTGGGAAGAGGTCAAGGGCACGGCTTATCCACAGGTGCCGGGCAAAGCCGACAAATTGTGGGTCGAGTTCGATACCTGGTTTTCTCGTCTGATTCCTGGTGTGGCGAAGGGGCAATACTGGGTGTTGTACGTCAGCGACGACTACAAGACGGCCATTGTTGGCGACCCGAGTCGCAAGTACCTGTGGCTGTTGGCGCGAACCCCGACCGTCAATGGTGTAGTGCGAGAGGAACTGCTGAGCAAGGCGCGTCAGCAGGGTTACGACACCTCGCGATTGATCTGGCGGGCGACGGAGTCGCAGATGGCCAAGACCTCGAACTGACGATTAGCGCATAGCAAATGTGGGAGCGAGCCCTATGGCGAGGGGGCTCGCCCCCGTTGGGTCGCGATAGCGCCCCCAGAATCTATACGACTGCGTCGCAGCCGAACGGGGCGATGCGGCGTTCCGACAAGCCCCCTCACCACGGGGCTCGCCCCCATAATTGTTTCTGTTTTCAGCCCAGAAGATCGCGCAGGACCTGGGTGAACGCGCGATTGCTTTCTTCTTCCCCGGCATGGCGCCCGTCACGCACAACCCACTGGCCATTGACCAGCACATCGCGAACCTGACGATCACCACCGGCAAACAACCAACGATTCAGAATTCCGTCGCCACTGGCGGTCGCCAGATACGGATCGTTGCCGTCCAGCACCAGCCAGTCCGCACGCTTGCCCACTTCCATCGCACCAATCGCCTGCCCCAGCGCCTGAGCGCCGCCATCGAGTGCCGCGTCGTACAGCGTTCGGCCCACCATCGGCTGATCCGCGCCATACAACCTGTTACGCCGCTGMTCGCGCAGGCGCTGGCCGTATTCCAGCCAACGCAATTCTTCCACCACGCTCAACGACACATGGCTGTCGGAACCAATACCCATGCGCCCGCCCTGAGCGAGGAAATCCACCGCCGGGAAAATCCCGTCGCCTAGGTTGGCTTCAGTGGTCAGGCACAGACCGGCAATGGCGCGACTCTTGGCCATCAGCGTCACTTCTTCCGCGTTGGCGTGAGTGGCGTGGACAAGGCACCAGCGTTGATCGACCTCAGTGTTTTCGTACAGCCACTGCAGCGGGCGACGACCGCTCCAGGTCAGGCAGTCATCAACTTCTTTTTGCTGTTCGGCAATGTGTATGTGCACCGGGCATTGCTTCTCGCTGGCGGCCAGCACTTCGCTGATCTGCTGTGGTGTTACTGCGCGCAACGAGTGGAAGCACAAGCCCAGTGACTGCGCCGGTTGCCGGGCCAGAATTGGCTGCAAACGCGACTGAAGTTTCAGGTAGTTTTCGGTGCTGTTGATAAAGCGGCGCTGGCCTTCGTTTGGCGTCTGGCCACCGAAACCGGAATGGCTGTAGAGCACCGGCAGCAGGGTCAGACCGATACCGGCGGAACTCGCCGCCTGGCTGATGCGTAGCGCTAGCTCGGCTGGATCTGCGTAGGGCTGGCCATTGGTGTCGTGGTGCACGTAATGAAATTCCGCGACCGACGTGTAACCGGCCTTGAGCATCTCGATATACAGCTGACGGGCGATCACGCCGAGTTGGTCCGGGCTGATTTTTCCGACGAGGCGATACATCAAATCGCGCCAGGTCCAGAAACTGTCGTTCGGATTACCTGCCACTTCCGCCAACCCGGCCATGGCCCGCTGGAACGCATGGGAGTGCAGATTCGGCATGCCCGGCAGCAGCGGACCGCTCAGCCGTTCGGCACCATCTGCGTGGGAATCGGCCTGGATATGGGTCAATACGCCTTCGGCGCTGACCTCAAGACGTACATTGTTGGCCCATCCACTAGGCAGCAGCGCGCGTTCGGCAAAGAAGGCGGACATGGTTCAGCACCCCATCGTGTGTTATTTGTATATACATATACAGACGTTTGCCTGCTCGGTAAACTCCGGCAAGCTAGCAACCCATATCAAATGAACAAGGATTAACCGTGCCGACTCCGCCCCAAGTGTCACCGTTGGCCGCGAACATGGGCGACAGTCCGGCGCCCTTGTACGCCCGCGTCAAGCAGATGATCACCCAGCAAATCGACAGTGGAAACTGGCCACCGCACTACCGCGTGCCGTCGGAAAGCGAACTGGTCAGCCAGCTCGGTTTCAGCCGCATGACCATCAACCGTGCCCTGCGCGAAATGACCGCCGACGGTCTGTTGGTGCGTATGCAAGGCGTGGGTACGTTCGTCGCCGAGCCGAAAAGCCAGTCCGCATTGTTTGAAGTGCACAACATCGCCGATGAAATTGCCTCTCGCGGCCATCGCCATTCTTGCAAGGTGATCACCCTCGAAGAAGAGGCTGCCGGATCAGAGCGCGCCCTAGCACTGGATATGCGCGAAGGGCAGAGGGTTTTCCACTCGCTGATCGTGCATTTCGAAAATGATATTCCGGTGCAAATTGAAGACCGCTTCGTCAATGCACTGGTGGCCCCGGACTACCTCAAGCAGGATTTCACCCTGCAAACACCTTACGCCTACCTGAACCAGGTGGCGCCGCTGACCGAAGGCGAGCACGTGGTCGAGGCGATTCTGGCCGAGGCGTCCGAGTGCAAATTGCTGCAGATTGAAAAGGGCGAGCCGTGCCTGCTGATTCGCCGCCGTACCTGGTCCGGCCGTCAGCCGGTAACCGCCGCCCGTTTGATTCACCCCGGTTCCCGTCATCGTCTGGAAGGACGCTTTCATAAATGAATCAAGTAGTGAAAGTTTTACGCGCCATCGATTACCCACGCATGCCTTGGAAAAACGGCGGCGGCAGTACTGAAGAAATCACCCGCGATGCGGGAACTGGCCTGGAGGGTTTTGGCTGGCGTCTGTCGATTGCCGACATCGGCGAGTCGGGCGGTTTTTCGACGTTCAGCGGTTATGAGCGCGTGATCACCGTGCTGCAAGGTGAGGGCATGACATTGCGGGTGGATGGTCAGGACACGCAGCCGCTGTTACCGCTGCACCCGTTTGCCTTCAGCGGAGAGAGCGTGGTGTCGTGCACCCTGCTCGGCGGGCCGATCCGCGATTTCAACCTGATTTATGCGCCGCAGCGTTACAGCGCGCGGTTGCAGTGGCTGGCGGGTGAGCAGCGGTTTTTCAGTTCGGCGGGCACGGTGTTGGTGTTCAGCGTCGCTGAGGCATTGGCAGTGAACGTTGGTAACAGCTCATCACAACTGAGTCGCCACGATTGCCTGCAACTCGACGCTAACACCGGTCTGCTGGAGATTTCCGTCAATGCTCCCTGCTGCGTAATTGAACTGACCGCACGCAGTTAACTGCTCAAAAAAATCTAATGTGGCGAGGGGGCTTGCCCCCGTTGGGTCGCGAAGCGGCCCCAAGGCCTGTAAGTGCGTAAGCCGGTTATACGACTGCTGCGCAGCCGAACGGGGCGATGCGTCGTTCCGACAAGCCCCTCGCCACAAAAAGCTGCTCCCTCTCTGTTTCCCAACGCGCACCATCTTGTTACCTAACGCCCCAGCGTGGCGCAAAACCACTCTCAAGTAACAGCCGCTCCCCCTTTCGAAAAATCCCCCCGAAAAATTTCATCCCCCTTAAAACCCTTTATTTACAAGCCTTCCAGCCTCCCCAAAACTTTTCTTGAACACCCATCCAACAAGTTGGCCGCTTGATTGCATATGCTTGTATGTACAAGTAAAGACGTATGCGTATGAGTCGACCGAGACTCTCCGCAGCGTCCACTGATTCGCTTGTGGCGCGACGATGCGCACAAGCTGGCTTGCCCACTGCCCGGGTTGGTTTGAATTCATCGCTGAGGAGTCTTTTTCGTGACTGACAATACCCAGAAACCTACCAAGTACCGCAACGTTGAAATCCGCGCCGCCCGCGGCAACACGCTGACCGCCAAGAGCTGGCTGACCGAAGCGCCGCTGCGCATGCTGATGAACAACCTCGACCCGGAAGTCGCCGAGAACCCTAAAGAGCTGGTGGTTTACGGTGGCATTGGTCGTGCGGCACGTAACTGGGAATGCTACGACAAGATCGTCGAAAGCCTGACCAACCTGAACGACGACGAGACCCTGTTGGTGCAATCCGGCAAGCCGGTCGGCGTGTTCAAGACTCACAGCAATGCCCCGCGCGTGCTGATCGCCAACTCCAACCTGGTGCCGCATTGGGCGAGCTGGGAACACTTCAATGAACTCGACGCCAAAGGCCTGGCCATGTACGGCCAGATGACCGCTGGCAGCTGGATCTACATCGGCAGCCAGGGCATCGTCCAGGGTACCTACGAAACCTTCGTCGAAGCCGGTCGCCAACACTATAACGATGACCTGAAAGGTCGTTGGGTACTGACTGCCGGTCTCGGCGGCATGGGTGGCGCTCAACCTCTGGCCGCAACCCTGGCTGGCGCCTGCTCGCTGAACATCGAATGCCAACAAGTCAGCATCGATTTCCGCCTGAACAGCCGCTACGTCGACGAGCAGGCCAAAGACCTCGACGACGCGCTGGCCCGCATCGAAAAATACACCAAAGAAGGCAAGGCGATTTCCATTGCTCTGTTGGGTAACGCGGCAGAAATCTTGCCGGAACTGGTCAAGCGCGGCGTACGCCCGGATATGGTCACCGACCAGACCAGCGCCCACGACCCGCTCAACGGTTACCTGCCAGCCGGCTGGACCTGGGAAGAGTACCGCGCTCGCGCCAAGACCGAGCCGGCTGCCGTGGTCAAAGCCGCCAAGCAATCGATGGCCGTGCACGTTAAAGCGATGCTGGATTTCCAGAAAATGGGCATCCCGACCTTCGACTACGGCAACAACATCCGTCAAATGGCCCAGGAAGAAGGCGTGGAAAACGCATTCGACTTCCCAGGCTTCGTACCGGCTTACATCCGTCCGCTGTTCTGCCGTGGCATCGGTCCTTTCCGTTGGGCCGCTCTGTCAGGCAACGCCGAAGACATCTACAAGACCGACGCCAAGGTCAAAGAACTGATCCCGGACGACGCCCACCTGCACAACTGGCTGGACATGGCCCGCGAGCGCATCAGCTTCCAGGGTCTGCCGGCACGTATCTGCTGGGTAGGCCTGGGCCTGCGCGCCAAGCTGGGCTTGGCGTTCAACGAAATGGTCCGCAGCGGCGAACTGTCGGCACCGATCGTGATCGGTCGTGACCACCTGGACTCCGGTTCGGTAGCCAGCCCGAACCGCGAAACCGAATCGATGCAGGACGGTTCCGACGCCGTGTCCGACTGGCCACTGCTCAACGCCCTGCTCAACACTGCGAGCGGCGCGACTTGGGTTTCCCTGCACCACGGCGGTGGCGTCGGCATGGGCTTCTCCCAGCACTCGGGCATGGTGATTGTCTGCGACGGTACGGACGAAGCGGCCGAGCGTATTGCTCGTGTGCTGCACAACGAC
>NZ_JBFULH010000277.1:0-5598 GCF_056400445.1 Pseudomonas sp. P5_B2
GATTGATACCATGCGGCATAACGATGTTATGCAATTCCTCGTAGTTTTGTGGTATAGAAGCGCAAGCCAAATAATGCAATAGGTATATACGTTGCTATGTAGGTAATGTTCAAGGCTCGTCCCTCTAGTGGTATTGCTTCGGTTATTACCCAGACAACTGCTCCCATAATAGGAATTGAACAGCCTAAAACCAAGCAGGTCACTGCCAAATGGTATCGAATGTTTTCAAATGACATAAAATTATAGATCTCGTTGGTGTGAAATTTGAGACTAATATAGCCATTCAAAACAAAGCAACTCCCAATTTGTAAATACGAAAACTCTGTAAGAAACGACTGACATGACTTCTTGGTCTCACATGCTCCAGTAACTACCTGTTATTCAGAGCGATATTCGCGGTATCCTTACCACCCTGAACCCGGACGCTTTTCCATGCTGGTGATTTCCAACAACGTGCATCTGCCGGATGCCGAGATCGAGTTGACGGCCATACGCGCCCAGGGCGCCGGCGGGCAGAACGTCAACAAGGTGTCCAGTGCCGTGCACTTGCGCTTCGATATTCCGGCCTCGTCCTTGCCCGAGTTCTACAAGGAGCGGCTGCTGGCGCTACGCGACAGTCGCATCACCAGCGAAGGTGTGTTGATCATCAAGGCCCAGCAGTACCGCACGCAGGAGGCCAATCGAGCGGATGCGCTGGAGCGGTTGACCGAGTTGATCCTCAGCGCGACCAAGATTGAAAAGAAGCGCCGCCCGACCAAGCCGACGCTGGGTTCAAAAAAACGTCGACTCGAATCGAAGACCAAGCGCGGCAGCATCAAGGCCGGGAGAGGGAAGGTCGATTTTTAACGCGACTCGCGCGCTTCGCGTTGCTTGGGGGCTTGCCGGTACAAGTAAACACTCAATGCCAAGCCGCTCAGCGCAGCAATCGCGGCGAACAAAAAGATCGAAGCAAAACCAAACCCGGCCGCAATCGCACCCGCCAGTGGCCCGGTAATCCCTAGCGACAAATCAATGAACAGCGAATAAGCCCCGACGGCCGCGCCACGGCTGGAGGCGGGTACCAGGTTGACCGCCTCCACGCCCAGTGCCGGGAACACCAGCGAAAAACCGAAACCGCTCAGCGCCGCACCGGCCAGGGCCCAATGGGCATCCGGTGCCAGCCACAGCAATAACAACCCCAGGGTTTCCACGGACAGGCAGGCAATTGCCACGCGAAAACCGCCGAGGCGGTTGATCAGGTTGCCAAACAGCAGGCGCGCACCGATGAAACTGGCGCCGAACAAGCTCAGGCACAACACCGCGTTGTCCCAGTGTTGCGTGGCGTAATACAAGGTGATGAAGGTGGCGATGGTGCCAAAACCGATGGAGCCCAGCGCCAGTCCACAACCGTGGGGCAGCACGCGTCCCAGCACATGCATGAACGGCAGCCGTTCACCGACCACAATCGGTGCAGCGGTTTTTGGCCAGGCCAGTGCCAGGCCGAGAACGGCCAGCAGCACAATGCTCACGCCCATGCTCCACAAACCCAATTGATTGACCAGCAACACGCCCAACGGCGCGCCGATGGCCAGTGCGCCGTAGCTGGCGATGCCGTTCCAGGAAATCACCTTGGCGGTGTTGGCCGCACCGACCCGGCCGATGCCCCAGCCAATCGATCCCGAGCCGACCAGACTTTCCGCGCTGCCGAGCACCAGGCGGCCAATCAGCAGGCTGATCAAGCTCAGCATCGGCAGACTTTGGGTCCAGGCGGAAATCAGCATGAACACACCGCTCAAACCGCAACCGGCCAGGCCGTACATCACCGCCAGTTTGCTGCCCTTGTTGTCGATGATCTTGCCGGCATAAGGCCGGCTGAGCAGGGTGGCCAGGTATTGCACGCTGATCACCAAGCCGGCGATGACTGCGCCGAAACCGAGGTCGCTGTGGACGTAGCCGGGCAATACGGCTAGAGGAATGCCGACATTCAGGTAGCCGATAAAGGTAAACAGAACAATGGAAACGACTTGCAGCGTGACCGCCAGGGGGCGCTGGTTTTCAGACATGGGTAAAGGTCCACGGGAAAGCAGGATAGATAGGCTGCTTATGATAGCGGCGCGAGCGCTCGCGGGTCGTGGAAAAAGTAAAACTATTTGCCGGGTAGCCTGGATCAGGGTTTGGCGGGAGCAACCAGTTGCGTCGTGACCAGAGCGGCCAGGGCGTTTTCTTGAGTGCCAAAACGGGCAAGTAGCGCGGCTTGTTTCTCGGGGGAGAGGCGATTCCAGATCTCGATCATCTTCTCGGCGGTGCCGATCAGGACGCTGGCCTGGCTCTCATTGAATTCGTCGGTCATGGTGTGTAGCTCAAGGTTCAGGCGGTGTGGAAAGCGCATGTTAGCGCTTTCCACACGGTCTGGCATTGCAGGTGTTTCAGTCTTCGCTGTCGGCCTGGCGGCGTTCAGTGGCTTCTTTCGGCTCGGGCTGTTGGGCGCCGGCTTGTTGCGTGGTTGTCTGCTCAGTTTCGTGCAGGCTTGGGAAGGGGAGATTAGGAATCTCGTGCATGGTTCGCGCTCCTCGCAAAGTCTGTTGATAGATCTGGTAGATCCGCGCTTATACAAAGCCTGGGCAGGATACAGGAGTAAAAATGACAATCGGACTTTTATCTGGGATTTCTGCGACCAATGGCCGCAGGGAGGGAAGAGCCGCGATTTGGTAGATACCGTCTTGAACCTCACCGGATAATCGCGTTTTGTCAGGCAAATCCCAGACCCAGCCTCCCAGGCTCGGCAGCTGCTACGGGGAGGGGGGTGAGTCAAAGCTGGTTGAGGKGATTTGTAGCAGCTGTCGAGCAGCGCGAGGCTGCCGCTACAGGGCGCGTTATTTGCAGACTTCAGCAATCGCCTCGGCCAGCAAATCCAGGCGCGTCGCATCGATCCCCGCCACGTTGGCCCGACCGGAGCTGACCATGTAAACGCTGTGATGATCACGCAGCTGTTTAACCTGCTCAGCCGTCAAACCGGTGTAGGAGAACATCCCGCGTTGCACGCCAATGTGCGCAAAACGCTCGCGCAAACCATAGGGTTCCAGCGCTTCGACCAGGCCGCTGCGCAACTGGGCGATACGCAAACGCATGGCTTCCACTTCGTCGGCCCAGAGGCTTTTCAGCTCTGGATCGCCAAGAATGGTCGCCACCACGGCTGCACCGTGATCCGGCGGCGTCGACCACAGGTTGCGGGCGATGTTGGCCAGTTGGCTGCGGATGTCCACCAGCTTGTCAGCGTTTTTCGCACAGACAATCAGCGCGCCGGTACGGTCGCGGTACAAACCGAAGTTCTTCGAGCAGGAACTGGTGATCAGCACTTCCGGCAACGCATCAGCGAACAAACGCGTCGACCAGGCATCCTGCTCCAGACCATCACCGAAACCCTGGTAGGCGAAATCGATCAGCGGCAACAGGTCGCGACTGCGCACCACGTCCAGCACACGATGCCAGTCGTCATGGGACAGATCGAATCCGGTCGGGTTGTGGCAGCAGGCGTGCAGCAACACCACGTCGCCCTTCGGTGCTTCATTGAGCACCGCGAGCATGGCGTCGACGTCGAGGCGATTGTCGCTCCCAACGTACGGGTAATGACTGACCTTGACCCCGGCCGCCGCGAAAATGGTTTCGTGGATCGGCCAAGTCGGATTGCTCAACCACACGCCACGGCCCGGCAGGCACTGGGCGATGAAGTCGGCGCTCAAGCGCAACGCACCGGTGCCGCCCGGCGTCTGGGTCGCCCCGGCGAGTTGCCCGGCGATCAGCGCAGAGTCTGCACCAAGCACCAGCTCACTGATGGCTTTGCCGAACGCCGGTTCGCCGTGCCCACCGATATAGGTCTTGGTGGTCTGGCGATCCACCAGACGCTGTTCGGCAAGTTTCACCGACTGCGGAATCGGCGTCAGGCCCTGGGCGTCTTTGTAGACACCCACGCCGAGGTCGAATTTGCGCGGGTTCGGGTCCTGCGCATAGGCTTCCATCAAACCGAGAATCGGATCGCCGGGAACTCGACCGATGGCGTCGAAATGCATTATTTGCGGCCCTCGGCGTCTTTAGCCACTTCGTCAGTGCGCGCGGCCATGATGAAGTCGTTGCGGTGCAGGCCTTTGATGGAGTGGCTCCACCAGGTGACGGTGACTTTGCCCCATTCGGTCAACAGGCCTGGGTGGTGACCTTCAGCCTCGGAGATTTCACCAACGGCGTTGGTGAACGCCAGTGCGTGTTTGAAGTTTTTGAACAGGAACTGTTTTTCCAGCTGCATGACGCCATCGCGGACTTCGATGTTCCAGTCCGGGATCTGCTTGATCAGTACCGGCAACTCTTCGTCGCTGACCTGAGGGGCGCCGGCTTGGCAGGCTTCGCAGTGGGCTTGGTTCAATGTGGACATGATGAATTCCTGAAATCGTATTATTGGAAATCGGCCGTCAGTGTCACCACGCTAAACCAACGCGTCGGTTCCTGACAGGCTCACTTGATTCTAAAAGCAGCGGATCACGCAGCCTTTGCCTTTGGCGGAAATTTCGGGGTGTGCAAGCCCAGCTGCATACCTTGTTTGACCATGCTCATGATGTCTTCATGGGCCACATCAAACAGACGCTTGAGGTTCGGCAAGACAAAGTACAGCGGTTGCAGGATGTCGATGCGGTACGGCGTGCGCATGCATTCCAGCGGATCGAACGCTTGATGTTCAGGCTCGTTCGACAGGCAGTAAACGGTTTCTTTTGGAGAGGAAAGAATGCCGCCGCCGTAAATGCGCAGGCCTTCAGCTGTGTCGACCAGGCCAAACTCGATGGTCATCCAGTACAGGCGCGCCAGGTACACGCGTTCTTCCTTGGTCGCTTTCAGGCCAAGTTTGCCGTAGGTATGGGTGAATTCAGCAAACCAGGGGTTGGTCAGCAGCGGACAGTGGCCAAAAATCTCGTGGAAAATGTCCGGCTCTTGCAGGTAATCCAGCTCTTCGCGGGTACGAATAAACGTCGCCACCGGAAACTGCTTGTTGGCCAGCAATTCGAAAAAAGTCTGGAAGGGGATCAGTGCCGGGACTCGGGCCACTTGCCAGCCGGTGGTTTCAGCGAGGACTTTGTTGATTTCACCGAGTTGCGGAATGCGGTCGTGGGGCAGACCGAGTTTTTCAATACCGTCCAGGTATTCCTGGCACGCACGACCCTCGATCACTTTCAGTTGACGAGTGATCAGCGTGTTCCACACCGCGTGTTCTTCAGCGGGGTAGTCGATAAAACCTTGCGCATCGGGCTCGCGAGCCACGTATTGCGTCTGCTTCATGCTGCTCTCCTGCTAGGGGATTCGTTCTTGTTATGTGTACTGCTATGGACCTAGAAATACCCCAAGGTGTGCGGCGTTGCAGCAGGTGTTCAGCGCTTTGCGTAGGAATAATCGCCTGTTTTCGTAAAGTTTTCGTTACAGATTGCAAGGAAAGTCGTATTTGCGGCAATTGCCGGGTTTGAAAAGGTCGATGGCTGTCACATAATCTTGACGACTATCTTCGCGCTCGATAGAAAAATTTTGCCGGGTACGTCGAATTGAGCGCTGCGATATCCCTGTAGGAGCCGAGCTTGCTCGCGA
>NZ_JBFULH010000278.1:0-5592 GCF_056400445.1 Pseudomonas sp. P5_B2
CCTTGGCGTTGCCTGCGTCCACATTCGACTCCGAGTCGAAGGACTTCATCTTCCTGATTGGTTTCATCGGGATCTGGCGTTACTCGATGGGCGCCACGCATTTTCTGCGCGGCATGCTTTTTCTGTACGTGGTTTACCCGCACCTGCGGCGCAAAGTGCGCAAGCTGGGCAAAGCGGCAGACCCGTCCCATGTATTTTTGATGGTCACCAGTTTCCGTATTGACGCGTTGACCACCGCACAGGTTTACGCCTCGGTGATCCGCGAAGCCATCGACTGCGGTCTGCCGACCACCATGGTCTGCTCGATCGTGGAAATGTCCGACGAGAAACTGGTGAAGAGTCTTTGGTCGCGGATGAACCCGCCGGCCCGGGTCAAACTCGACTTCGTGCGCATTCCCGGCACCGGCAAGCGCGACGGCCTGGCCTACGGTTTCCGCGCCATCTCCCGCCACTTGCCGGACGACCGTGCCGTGGTGGCCGTGATTGATGGCGACACCGTGCTAGGCGAAGGCGTGGTGCGCAAGACCGTGCCGTGGTTCCAGTTGTTCGGCAATGTCGGCGGCCTGACCACCAACGAGTTCTGCGAAGTGCGCGGCGGCTACATCATGAGCGAATGGCACAAGCTGCGTTTCGCCCAGCGCCACATCAACATGTGCTCCATGGCCTTGTCCAAACGCGTACTGACCATGACCGGTCGTATGTCGGTGTTCCGTGCCACTGTGGTCACCAACCCGGAATTCATCGCCGACGTGGAAAGCGACTCGCTGCAACACTGGCGCCTGGGTCGTTTCAAGTTCCTTACCGGCGACGACAAGTCGAGCTGGTTCAGCTTGATGCGTCTGGGCTACGACACCTTCTACGTGCCCGACGCCGCGATCAACACCGTCGAGCATCCGCCGGAAAAGAGCTTCATCAAGGCCAGTCGCAAGCTGATGTTCCGCTGGTACGGCAACAACCTGCGGCAGAACTCCCGTGCCCTGGGCCTGGGAGTCAAACGCCTCGGTGCATTCACCTCCGTGGTGCTGTTCGATCAGCGCGTGTCGATGTGGACATCGTTGCTGGGCCTGACGGTTGCGCTGATTGCCAGCTTCAAATACGGCACCGCGTTCATCCTGGTCTACCTGCTGTGGATCGGCATTACCCGCCTGATCCTGACCCTGCTGCTGTCCTGCTCCGGTCACCGGATCGGCCCGGCCTACCCGGCGATTCTCTATTACAACCAGATCGTCGGCGCGCTGGTGAAGATCTACGTGTTCTTCCGCCTCGACCAACAGTCCTGGACTCGCCAACCCACTTCTCTGACCCGTGATCTCGCCAGCTTTMAACGTTGGTTCAACACCTGGTCGTCTCGGACCATGACCTTCTCCGCCGGCAGCATTTTTGTCGCCGTGCTGCTGATGATGGTCTGACCGCCCCCTTATTGAATTAACCAGGAAATCGCCCCTATGAATACCGCCGTCAACGCCAACGTAGTGCATGAATCTGAAGCCCAGCGTCAACACGCCCGAGTGAAAATCCCGGCCAAGCTGCGTTTCTTCGGCCCTGACCGGACGCCGGTCGAAGCCCGGGTTATCGACCTTTCCGCTGGCGGCCTGGCGTTCAACGCCGGTCAGTTGCCGCTGAAAATCGGTGACGTGTACAAGGCCCGTCTGCAATTCGTCATCGACAACCTCGGCCTGGCCATGGACGTGGAGTTGCAAGTGCGCTCCTTCGACCGCGAGACCGGCCGTGTCGGTTGCCAGTTCCAGAACCTGGAACAGCGAGACATTTCCACCCTGCGTCACCTGATCACCTCTCACCTGGCCGGCGACATCGTCAGCATGGGTGAAGTGTTGGCGACCCTGCAGCGTGACAACTTCACCAAGGCGCGCAAGGTCAAGGACGGCGGCCACGGCATGACCGCGTTCGGTCGTCTGCGTGCAGTGACCTTCAGCCTGGGCATTTTCATCGTCGGCGTGGCGGCGTTCGGCTTCATCTTCAAATCGGTGTACGGCATGTACTTCGTCAGCCATGCCCAGGCCGGTCTGGTCAGCGTGCCGGGCATGAACATCACGATGCCGCGCGACGGCACCGTACAAAGCCTGATCAAAGCCGACRGCATTGCCGCCAAAGGCGCCCCGCTCGCCACCTTCAGCACCAGCATGCTCGATGTTCTCAAAGGGCATCTGGATGAAGACCAACTGCAACCGGCCAAGGTTGAAGAACTGTTCGGCAAGCAAATGACCGGCACCCTGACCTCGCCGTGCGATTGCACCGTGGCACAACAACTGGTTGCCAACGGTCAGTACGCCAGCAAGGGCGACGTGATCTTCCAGTTGGTGCCGCGTAACAGCGAAGCCAACGTTGAAGCCCGCTTCTCCTATCGCCAGTTCCGCGACGTGCGTCCGGGTACTGCGGTCAGCTTCCAGGTGGCCGGCGAAGACAAGACCCGCACCGGCAAGATCGTCAGCAGCACCAGCCTGAAAAGCGCAGACCTGTCGTCCGACATCCGGGTACTGATCCAGCCTGATGAAGCCCTGGACAGCAGCCTCGCCGGTCGCCCGGTGGAAGTGAACAGCGATCGTGGCCCGAACCTGAACTGGCTGATCGACAAAGCCATGGCTGTTGGTCTTTAAGTCGAGGACATGCCTGTGACCATCATAAAAATCCCGAACACACCGCAGTCCCTATGGGAGCGAGCCTGCTCGCGATGGGATCTGCGCAGTCTGTCTGATGTACCGAGCCGCCTGCATCGCGAGCAGGCTCACTCCTACATGGGATCTCTGTGTGCTGTGGCATTAGCAGTCAGCCTGGCCGGTTGTGCCGGCCTGCCCGATCAGCGTCTGGCCAATGAAGCCCTCAAGCGCGGTGACACGGCGCTGGCTCAGCAGAACTACAAGCAACTCGCCGACCTGGGCTACAGCGAAGCCCAAGTGGGCCTGGCGGATATCCAGGTCGACAGCCGTGACCCGGCGCAGGTCAAACAAGCCGAGGCGACTTACCGCGCCGCGGCCGACGTCTCGCCGCGTGCTCAGGCTCGCCTGGGTCGCCTGCTGGTGGCCAAGCCGGGTTCCACCGAAGCCGAACAGCACGAAGCCGAAGCCCTGTTGAAAAAAGMCTCGGCCAATGGCGAAGGCAACACCCTGATTCCGCTGGCCATGCTGTACCTGCAATACCCGCACAGTTTCCCGAATGTCGATGCGCAAAAGCAGATCAGCCAATGGCGTGCCGAAGGCAAACCAGAAGCCGGTCTGGCCCAGGTGCTGCTCTATCGCACCCAAGGCACTTACGACCAGCACCTGGACGAAGTCGCCAGCATCTGCAAAGCCGCGCTGAACACCACCGACATCTGCTACGTCGAACTGGCCACGGTTTATCAGAAACAGGCCAAACCCGAGCAACAGGCCGAGCTGATCAAACAGATGCAAGCCGCACATGCTCGCGGCACCGTCTCCGCGCAGCGGGTGGACAGTGTCGCCCGTGTGCTCGCCGATCCGACCCTGGGCACGACCGACGAGAAAACCGCGCAGTCACTGCTCGAACCCATCGCTCCGGGCTACCCGGCGTCGTGGGTAACCCTCGCACAATTGATCTACGACTTCCCTGAACTGGGTGATGTCGACCAGATGATGAAGTACTTGGACAACGGCCGCGCCGCCGACCAGCCCCGCGCCGAATTGCTGCTGGGCAAGCTCTACTACGAAGGCAAAATGGTCCCGGTTGACGCCAAGGTTGCCGAAGAACATTTCAAGAACGCCGTTGGCCGCGAAGTCGCCGCCGATTACTACCTCGGCCAGATCTACCGCCGTGGTTACCTGGGCAAGGTTTATCCGCAGAAAGCCCTGGATCATTTGCTGACCGCTGCGCGCAATGGCCAGAGCAGTGCCGACTTCGCCATCGCCCAGTTGTTTTCCCAAGGCAAGGGCACCAAGCCCGACCCGCTTAACGCCTATGTCTTCAGCCAATTGGCCAAGGCACAGAACACCCCGCAAGCCACCGAGCTTGCGCAAACACTCGAAGCACAACTGCCGCCTGCCCAGCTCGCCGAGGCCCAACGCCTGTTGAAACAAGAACAGGCCGTTCGTGGTGCCTTGAGCCAGAACACGCTGGAACTGCATGCCCTGCAAGAAGAAGACGGCGAGGAATCCCTATGAAGTTGAATCCATTCGTTCAGGCCGGTATTGGCCTGACATTCGCCTTGATGTGGTCGTGTCCGACCCTGGCGGCAGCGACCGACACCAAGAACTACGGCCTTGATGTGAAAATCACCGGCCAGTCCGAAGCTGACGTTGACCTGGGCACCCAGAGCGGCGGCGACGTCAACGGCGTCGGTCTCGACCTGCGGCCGTGGGTCTATGGCGAAAGTGGCGCGTGGAGCGCCTATGCCATGGGGCAGGCGGTCACCTCTACCGACATCATCGAAACCGACACCCTGCAACAGGGCAACGGCACCGAGTCCACCGATGTCGGCGATCGCAAGGCGAAGAAAAACTACCTGGCAATGCGCGAGTTCTGGGTCGGCTACAGCGGTTTCACGCCGTACCCCGGCGAGAACCTCAAGCTCGGTCGCCAGCGTCTGCACAATGATGACGGCCAGTGGCGCGACACCAACATCGAAGCGCTGAACTGGACCTTCGACACCACCCTGCTGCGCGCCAACGTCGGTATTGCCGAACGCTTCAGCGAGTACCGTACCGACCTGACAGAGCTGGCGCCGGACGACAAGGATCGCCAACATGCCTTCGCCGATGCGGCGTACCAGTGGACACCGGGTCACTGGGTCGGCATTCGCGGTCATCATGTCCACGATAACGGCAAGCTCGACTACCCGACACCGGGTGAGGCCAGCGACTCTCTGGAAAAGAAACAGAACGGCAACATCAGCTGGATCGGCCTCAACGCCGATAGCGACGCCTATAACTGGCGCAATACCAGCACGGTCAATTACTGGGCCAGCGTCACCGGCATGAGCGGCGAGCGCGACACGGTCAACCCGTTGAACGCCGATGGCACTGCACCGGCACAACCCAAGAGCAGCGGAGACGTCGATGGCTGGGCCACCGACCTGGGTGTGCGCCTGCGCCTTGACCCGCAATGGCAAGTCGGTGCGGCCTATGCCCGCGCCAGCGGCGATTACGAACAGAACGGCCTGGAAAGCAACCGCTCGAACTACACCGGCACCCGCTCGCGGGTACACCGTTTCGGCGAAGCCTTCCGTGGCGAGCTGAGCAACCTGCAGAGCGGCACATTGTTCGGTTCGTGGATGCTCAACGACGAATACGACGCCACCCTGATCTACCACAAATTCTGGCGTGTCGACGGCAACAAGCCGATCGGCAGCAACGGCATCGACGCGGTGCAGAACAACACCGACGACGCCACCGGCGCCATTCTCTCCACCAGTTCCCTGCCCCTGAACAATGGCGATACAGACCTCGGTCAGGAAATGGACCTGGTCGTCACCAAGTACTTCAAGCAAGGCCTGTTGCCGGCATCGATGAGCCAGGCGATCGATGAGCCTTCGGCGCTCGTGCGTTTCCGTGGTGGCGTGTTCAAGCCGGGTGATGCCTACGGCAACAACGTCGATTCGTACATGCACCGCGCGTTCATCGA
>NZ_JBFULH010000279.1:0-5566 GCF_056400445.1 Pseudomonas sp. P5_B2
GCCGGACGCAGGCTGCGCCAGCTGCTACACGTTGCACGTTTTAGATCGCGTGGCCCAACGCGGCATAGCATTCTTCAACCGAACGCCGCTGGGTCTCGGCATACAACCCCAACTCATCAATCGTCGCGCGCCCCAGCGCCTGTTCAAACGCCTGCTGGTTCGAATGCACGCCATAGTGGGTTTGCGCCGCGTCCCCCAGGTTCGACTGGAAAATCCCCGCTGCGCTCACCGGCAGAAAATCCTCATACACCAGCGGTTCAACCCGCAGGTAACCGCCGTCGAGCAAATCCTCCAGCGACAACGATTCCAACGCATCCGCCGCCTGACCTTTTTCCGTCACGAAGTAGCGGAAGTAAGCCAGTTCCTGTCGGCGCATGCCTTCGTAGGTGTCAGGGAATTCGCCAAAGTGCTGGGCCATCAGCGCGTTGTAGCGTGCGGCATTGGCTTCATTGGGGAAGTCTTTAAGCTCGTCCCGTGCGGCATTGAGCAAACGATCATAGAGCGCCCGGCCTTTAGGTGTCAGCGCGGCGCCACGTTGTTCGATTTCACCGAAGCGTGCGCTGTGACTGCCCTGGGTTTCAGCTTGATCGGTGAAAGCAACCGGCTCGTCCAGCGCCTTGAAACTGGTCTGGCGCAGCAGGATCGGGCACTGACGGCGGGGTGGGCCTTCGATCACCGCTTTGGGGGTGATGCCATGGGCCGGCATCTGCGCCTGGACGATGTCGATGTCCAGCGTGCGCGGCGTCAAGTGGTTGATGTGTGGGCCTTTGAAGGCCAYGACGTCGGCGATCAGGCGATGCTGGGCGCTGAGTTTCTGGTATTGAGCAGCGGTGACGGTGGCGCTGTGGTGCCAGCGAAAGGTTTCCAGGGCCTGTTCGACGAAGTGCTGCGCCTCGTCTTCAGTAAGACCGCCCTCGGTTTCAGCACGCTCGATCAGCGTCAGCGCCGCCGGGGTAAAGATCTGGCGTTTATCCAGCACCGACTGAGCGAACGCGCGCAATTCAAGGTCTTCGATCAGCTCCAGGCGCAGCAGCGAGGTGAACACGCGAAACGGGCTGACCTGTAACGCCGCTTCGTGCACCGCGCGAAACGCCGTGGAATGTACCGGTACGCCGGCCGGAGTCAGGTCGTAATAACCCACCGGTTGCATGCCCATCACCGCGAATAAGCGGGCGAGGGTGGCCAGTTCTGTGGCGGTGCCGACGCGGATAGCACCGTGACGCTCAAGGTCCAGGCGCTCGATTTCGCCGGTACTGTTCAACTGACGGGCGATCTGCGGGTCGTTGTCCAGTACGTATTGGTTGGTCTGCTCCACCAACTCCATCAGCGCGCCGTACAACGGCACTTCTTCGCGGTACATGTCGGACATCGCTTTGGAGAAGCGTTGGCGGATCAGGTCAGGGCTGACGAAGCGTGGCTGGTTCATGAAAAAAATTCCTGGCGCGGTGACGTAAAGGATGTGCGAAAAGATCGCAGCCTTCAGTGCCGCCGACAAACGAAGAATCTTACGAACTTCATTCTGCCAAGGACTGCTTCGCAGTCGGACCTGTAGCAGCTGCCGAGCACCGCGAGGCTGCGTCCGGCGGCGGAGCCGTCGTAAACCCGGAAAACGCGGTTTAACTGAAAAACCGCGGGGCCTGATTTCACGACGGCTTCGCCGCCGGACGCAGCCTCGCGCTGCTCGGCAGCTGCTACAGGGCCGGCGGTGTTACTGGTGGGAGCGGCTTTCCGTGCGCAGCGATCCCAAGAACTCCCGATACAGTCGTGCGGTATTGGCGGGCTGTTCGACCATCGGCATGTGGCCACTGTGATCCCAGATATGCACCCGCAGATCGACGATGCCTTTGCTCCAGACCGCCACGCTGCTGACGTCGATCAAACGATCTTTGTGCCCCCACAGCAACAGCGCCGGGCACTTGATGTCGGCCAGTTTGGGTTCCATCGGCGGGCTGGCGCGAAAATCGTTGAAGATTTCTTCCAGTTCATCGCGGCTTTTTTCATAGCGATGGGCAATGGCGTCCAGCACCACGCGGGGCACCCACGGCGGTTCGGCCATGGTCATTGCGTAGAAATATTGAAACTCTTCCCGCGAATGAATCAGAAACGGATTGTGGCCCTTGGCCAAATGCCGCTCCAGATCGCTGGCCTCGGGCGCGGTGACCCCGGCCGGGTCGATCAGCGCCACGGAAGCGATCCGGTCCGGGTACGTGGCCGCCAGCCACGCCGCGATGTAACCGCCCATTGAGTTGCCGATCACATGCACCTTCTCGACACCGCAGACATCCAGCAACTGAATTATCCGCTTGGCTTGCAACGGGATGTCATAGCCGCCGCCGGCCTTGAAGCCGGTTTCGCCATGCCCCGCAATGTCCGGAATGATGACCCGATAATTACCGACAAAGTGCCGGGCAAAGCGCAGCCACAGATTTTTGTCGGCGCTGTAGCCGTGCAGCATCAGCACGCTGCTGGATGCTTCATACGGCCCGCCTTGCCAGGTCGAGACGGTCATCTCGTTGATCGGCACGATGATTTTGTGCAGCCGATACAGCTTGGCTTCAACGGCCATGCACAAGTCATACAGCCAATAACCGATGGCCGGATAGTTCAACCAGCTCCAGGCCACGACAACCGCGATGATGACAACGAATAGAAGCATCGTATGACTTCCTTTTACGTGATCAGGACAGGATGTGGTCGGCGGGTTTCAAGGCCCGGGTCAAACGGTGATAACTGAAACTGAAGCCCGGAAACATGGCGATCACATGACCGCTCTTGCTTTGGTACCAACTGTGGCACCCTCCGGACTTCCATACGGTGCGCTCCATTTCACGGTGGATCATTTCAGTGTAGGTACGTTCCGCTTCGGCGCGAACTTCAATGCTGCGTAAACCTTGAGCTTTTAACGTACGGATGCAGTCGAGGATGTAATTCATCTGCGACTCGATGATGAACAGCGCCGAGGTGTGGCCGATGCCGGTGTTGGGGCCGGTTACAATGAACAGGTTCGGGAAGTCCGGCAGGCTGGTGCCCAGATAGGCCCGGGGATACTGGGCCCAGACGTCCTTAAGTTGCGTGCCGTGCTTGCCGGTGACCGGGTAGGAAATCACCCCGTCGGTGGCGTCGTAACCGGTGGACCAGACGATCAGGTCGAGGTCGATGTGCTGGCCATCCTGGGTGWCAATGCCGGTTTCATCGATAGAGGCAACGCCGTTTTCGCGACTGTTCAGGGTCACATTGCTGCGGCTGAGCGTCGGATAGAGGGTGCTGGAGACAATCACCCGCTTGCAGCCAATGGTGAAATCCGGCGTCAGTTTTTTCCGTAATTCGGGGTCTGGCACCTGACGCTTGAGGAAGCGCAGGGCGTGTTGCTGGACCATGTGGATGGCCGGTTTCGAGTATTTGAAGGCAATCACCCGGGTTTCGAACTGCCAGTAGATCATCCAGCGCAGCAGTTTGTAGGCGGGTTTCAGGCCCAGCAGCCAGCGCTGGAACGGGCCAAATGCGCGGTCGGCCCGGGGCAGCACCCAGTGCGGCGTGCGTTGAAACACGTGTAGGTGCTCAACATCCGGAGCAATCGCCGGGATGACTTGCGCGGCACTGGCTCCACTGCCGATGATGGCCACGCGTTTCTGCCGGTAATCGTAGGAATGATCCCAGTTGTTGGTGTGAAAGGTCTTGCCCTGAAAGCGTTCCATGCCCTCGAAGTGCGGGACGACCGGTTGGCTCAACGGCCCCGTCGCGTTAATCAGAAACTGTGCGTAAAACGTGCCTTTGGTGCTGGTGTGCACGCCCCAGCGTTTGCTGGCGTCATCCCATTCGATCCGTTCGACATTGGCTTCCAGCTCGACCTTGTCGCGCAGTCCGAAGTGTTCCACCACGTACTGGGTGTAGCGGTGCAGTTCCGCCTGCTCGGCGAACATTTGTGTCCAGCGATAGGGCGCAAAAGACAGCGAATACAGGGGCGAGGGCACATCCACTGCCGCGCCGGGATAGGTGTTCTGGCACCAGGTGCCGCCGAAAAAGTCCCGCCGTTCCAGCAGGCGAAAATCGTCTATGCCGGCCTTGAGCAAATTGATCGCCGCGCACTGACCGCCAAAACCGCTGCCGATGATCAACACTTGAAAAGTTTGCATGGGCTTCCTTTCTTATCATTGTTTATTGAACCCTCTCTTCATGTATAGCCAAACATTGACGACTCGCGTGGTGGCAATACCCCGGTATTCAAGCAGCTCGCCGGTGATGGCAATTTAACGGCACCCTGATAGACTCTCAACGCACCTGCAACCCGGTGTTATCAGGTTCCGTTCAGTGRCTCAGAGGCCCTATGGTAAATTCGGGAGGAAAAGGACTTTCATTGGCCAGGAGGCTCTACGCATCGCGAACCCTGGGCTTGGCCTTGGGATTGTTGTGCGTGAGCGCTGCGATGTACCCACTCGACCCGGCGCCGTGGGTGTGGGGGCTGATGGTGTTCAACGGCGTGTTCTGGCCGCACGTTGCCCATCAGTGGGCGCAACGGGCCAAGGTGCCGATTCACTCCGAGCATCGCAATATCCTGGTCGACGCCTTTCTCGGCGGTTTCTGGGTGGCGGCCATGCAGTTCAATCCGCTGCCCAGCGTTGCAACGCTGTCGATGATGGCGATGCACAATGTCGCCATCGGCGGTTTGCGTTTTTTGTTAGTAGGCTTTGTTGCACAGATTCTCGGGATGGTGGTTGGAGGGTTGGTGTTTACCCCGACGTTCATCCCGTCGACGACGCCGTTGCAAATGTTCGCCTGCATGCCCTTATTGATTGTGTATCCCTTGTCGTTGGGCTGGCTCTGCTTTCGTCAGGCCACTACCCTTGGCCGACAAAAGTGCGAGTTGCTGGCCCTGAGCCGCACCGACAGCCTGACCGGCCTGTTGAACCATGGCGCCTGGAAGGATCAACTGGAAGTCGAATTCCAGCGCTGCCAACGCCAGCGGCAGGGCGGGGCGATTGCGCTGATCGACATCGACCATTTCAAAAACATCAATGACACCTACGGCCACGTCGCCGGAGACATTGTGTTGCGCCAGCTGAGCAAAATGCTCAAGCAAAACTTGCGCGCCACCGATGTTGCAGGGCGTTATGGCGGTGACGAGTTCTGCGTGATCTTGCCCGACGTGCCATTGAACGGTGCGGCCGCAGCGATGGAAGCCTTGCGCGACCGTTTTGCCTCGTTGGGTTACGAGCAGAGTCCAGGGTTGAAGGTCAGCTTGAGCATCGGTCTGGCGGCGTTTGACCCGACGCATACCGACGCAACCTTGTGGCTTAACGATGCGGATCAGGCGTTGTACGAAGCCAAGACCACTGGGCGCAATCGGGTGATCTGCCGCAGCAATGGCACGCCCTATCACGAATTGCTCAATCCAGTCTGATCCATCACCTCCAATCCTCTGTGGGAACGAGCCTTGTGGCGAGGGGGCTTGTCGGACCGCCCCGTTTGAGTGCGCAGCACTCACAGGATGTTGTTGCATCAGAAATTTTGGGGCTGCTTCGCAACCCAACGGGGGCAAGCCCCCTCGCCACAGGGCTCAGTCCTACAG
>NZ_JBFULH010000280.1:0-5557 GCF_056400445.1 Pseudomonas sp. P5_B2
AGCTAGCGTCGATCATCTCAGGACGACCCACCGCTGCAACCACGATATCCGCCAACCTGCACAACACCGGTGCATCGACGCTTCGCGAGTGCACCACGCTGACCGAACAATTAGCCTGCAACAACAGGGTCGCCATGGGTTTGYCGACTATATTCGAGCGGCCGATGACCACCGCGTGCAAGCCGCTCAAGTCGCCGCAGGTTTCGTGCAGCAGACGCATGCAGCCGCTGGGTGTGCAGGGTGTCAGGACTTCGATGCCTTGCACCAGGCCGCCGACGTTTTCCCGATGAAAACCGTCCACGTCCTTGATCGGGTGAATAGCATGAATCACCGCCCCTTCCTCGATATGGGCCGGCAATGGCAGCTGCACCAGGATGCCGTTCACCGTGGCATCGGCATTCAGCTGCCCAATCAGTTCCAGCACTTGCGCCTGGCTGGCGGATTCCGGCAGACGGTATTCAAGGGAGCGGATCCCGACTTCCTTGGCCCGCAGCAATTTGTTGCGCACATAGACCTCGCTGGCCGGATCTTCACCGACGAGCAGCACGGCCAGAGCGGGGTAAATCTGCTGTCCGGCCAGGACCAGAACCTCTTCTCGAACTTCGTCGAGAACCTGGGCAGAGATGGCTTTGCCGTCGATAACGCGGGCAAGTGCAGGGGTGGTGCTGATCAAAAGAGTCACCGTCGTCTTGAATGATAGGGGGGCGAAGTGATCATCGAGGCGTCGTTGCGCCCGGATGATCCATCAGAGACCTGCAGGCAAGGGCGCTCAGGCTACCAGTTGATGGCAACCGTACACCACCAGTACACCCGCGATCAGCGTGGCATAAGGCAACCAGCCGGCGCGTTTTTGACCGGTATCGGTCTGAATGTACAGGTCGCTGAGCATCGCTTCCGGGAAGCGTCCTTTATCCTGCACGTAGTGGCGGTAGCAGAACACCGGAAGAATCAACAGCGCCAGCAAAAGCCCGGTCACCAGGGTGCCGGCGCCCCAGATATCGGCTCCCAGCCCCATGCACGCCAGGTTGACGAAGCTCAGTACGCCACCAGCGACCAACAGCACGGTCGGGGCCTTGTACGGGCGTATCCAGTCGGGACGGTCCAGGCGATGGATCCAGCCGGCATTGAGATTGAGGAAGTTGAAGATGATGTAGCTGACGTTGGACGCGGCCAGCACGAACACATAATCGGACATCAGCAACAGCAGCAGGTTGAACGACAAGTCGGTCCACATCGCTGCGGTAGGCGCGCCGTGTTCGTTGGTGCGGGCCAGGTATTTCGGCAGCCAGCCATCCACCGACGCCTGATACAGGGTGCGCGAGGAGCCGGACATCGAGGTCATGATCGCCAGCAGTGTGGCCAGGACCAACATGATCAGCACGATGTTGGCCACCAGCTTGCCGCCGCCGATGCTGTCCGCCATGACCTGCCCGACGCCCATGCCGCTGTAGATCGCCGGTGACAACAGACCGCTGTAGACCGCCGGTGTGACCACTGCGCCGCTGGCATCGAGCACCGCCGGGGTCACTAGCTGCCCGAGCCCCTGGCTGCCTTGAAACGCCAGGGGCACCAGGGTGAACACCAGAATGCACAGTAGGCCGGCATAAAAAATGGCCTTGAACGTGTCACGCTTGGGGTCCTTGAATTCCCGGGTGTAGCACACCGCGGTTTCGAAGCCGTAAGTGGACCATGCAGCCATGAACAGGCCGCCGGCCATCAACGACCAACCGGACATGTCCCAAGGCCCGTCGATCACTTGCCCGGCCGCATCATGGGCCAGCGGGTACAGGGGCAGGAAGTTGGCCTGGGCCGCATCCCCGGTGAACAACGGCACCACACCCACCAGCAACAGAGGAATCAGCGATGTCACCCCAAGCACCAGAGTCAGGCGTGCCGAGCGCAAGATGCCGCCATGCTGCACGGCGAAGACCGTCAGCAGAATCAACAGGCCAATGGCGAATGTCGCGTTGATCCGCAGCGACAGGCAGCTCTTGATCCAGTCCAGATCGAGCAAGGTCAGTTGCCAGGTGTTGATCATTGCGTCGGCGGGAAACAGGGCGGTGAGGATGTAACCGGCCGCCAGCCCTGAGCCAATGGACAGCACCGGCGACCAGGCCAGCCAGTTGCACCACACCGATACCGGTGCGATCAGTTTGCTGTAACGCACCCAGGCCACCGCGCCGTAGACCGAGGCACCGCCGGACTTGTGCGGGAACAGTCCGGCAATTTCGGCATAGGTGAAGGCCTGGATAAACCCAAACAGGATCGACACGATCCAGACGATCCAGGCCGGTTTGCCTACCGTGGCGGCAATCGCGCCGATAGAGAACAGCACCAGGGCGGGCACGCCACTGGCGACCCAGAAAGCCCCGCGCCAATCGATCTTGCGGTGCAGGCTGCCCACTGAGCTGGCGGCCTGCGGTACGGCCTCGAACGTAGTCGCTTCCATCTTCGTATTCCCATGTCTGAGTAGAGGTGTAGTGGGGCAGTCAAAGTCGGGTGGCGCACAGGCTCATGTGATCGATCAACTGCGTACCCGGCTCTTGTCCGGGTCGTAGAAAATCGCTGCGGTGACCGTGGCGCTGATGCGCTTCTGCAGGCCATCGACTTTGCCGATCTCTAACGCTGTGCCGACGTCGGCGCAGGCCACGTCGACCCGGCACAGCGCGATATTGCTGGCCAGCAGCGGCGAGCGGCAGGCACTGGTGATGACCCCGACCTGAGCTCGGCCGTGGTACACCGGGTCACCGTGGTGGGCGCCTTCGTTACCGCTCAGTTGCAGGCCCACCAGTTTGTGAGCGGGATGGGCGCTGCGCCGTAGCAAGGCGTCGCGACCGATGAAGTCATCGGCTTTGCTTTTCAGCGGTACGCAAAAGCCGATACCGGCCTCGAACGGATCGGTCTGGTCGCTGAATTCGTAGCCTGCAAAAATCAGCCCGGCTTCGATACGCAGCATGTCCAGCGCTTCCAGGCCCAACGGCACCAGGCCCAAGGGTTGGCCCAGTTGCCAGATCCGGTCCCAGACCCGTTCGGCATCCTCAGGCTGGCACCAGACTTCATAGCCCAGCTCACCGGTGTAGCCGGTGCGCGAGATCATGAGCGGGCAGCCGTCGTAACCGTCCAGGCGTCCCACCAGAAAACGGAACCAGCCCAGGTTTTCCAGACTCGGCTGGTTGGGCGCGGTCCAGACCATCTGCTTGAGCAGCTCGCGGCTCATCGGGCCTTGCACTGCCAGGTTATGGATCTGCTCGCTGGCGGATTTGATCCAGACCTTCATGCCGAGTTTTTGTGCCTGCTCGCGCAGCCACATCCCGGCGTAGTCTTCGCCGCAGATCCAGCGGAAATTGTCGGGGCCCAGGCGCAGCAAGGTGCCGTCGTCGAGCATGCCGCCGTGCTCGTGGCACATGGCCGAGTACACCACTTGCCCGACCGCCAGGCGCCGCACATCCCTGGTCAGGCAGTACTGCAACAAGGCTTCCGCGTCGGGACCGATGATTTCGAATTTGCGCAGTGCGGTCAGGTCCATCACCGCCACCCGCTCGCGGCAACCGAGGTATTCTTCGATCGCGCCATAGCCGTCGTAACGCAGGGGTAGCCACCAGTTGCGATAGTCTGTGAAGCTGCCGGTCAAGCGACTGGTGCGTGAGTGGAACGCTGACTCACGGGTGAGAATCGGGTCGGCATCGGCCGTGGTTCTAGTGCTCATGGCGATGGAAAAACGCTCCTTTTCGCTGTAGACGCGGATATGGATATCGGTCGGGTTCCAGCCATTGGCCGGGTCGATGTCATCCGGGCATGAGGTACTGCCACACAGCAGGTCCGTCATGGCCCGCAGCAGCACGTAATCGCCGGGACGCGACCAGGGTTCGTCCAGGGTCAGCTGCTGGTGGGCGTCGATCCCGGTGTTGAAGAAGAAGTTGATCGCCGGCCAGCCATTGCGGGGCTGGATTCCATGAGACGCGAGCACCTGGCTGAGGTTGTCGCTGCAGTTGTCGTGCCCAAAGTAGCCGTGGCTTTCGTAATAGCGCGCGGCGCAGGCCAGGGCGAAGGAATCGTGACGGCCGACGGTGTCACGTACCACCTCCAGCATCGGCTGCATCTGCCGGTCGAAGAACTTCGAGAACAGCCCCGGTGCCGGGTAGGCGCTGCCGTTCAGCGTGCGGGTTACGGTTTGATCAAGATCCAGCTCCAGACCGCGATCCAGCGCTCGTCGATCCAGAGCGACAAAATCCGAGCATTGCCGACCGGCGACATCCAGCACTTGCACATACTGACCTTTGCCGACGGTGTAACTGTGGGCGGTGCCAGCACCGATGGTGAACTCGTCGATTAACTCGCCCAAGGGTTCGGGCAACGCTGGGAGCAGCAGTGGCGAGGGATTGGCCCGAGTCACCCATAACCTGAGTTCGCTGGGCCGGTATTGCCGGTCAACGGTGGTCGGTCCGGCGGGTGCCGCGACGATCACCAGTAGCTCATCGCTGGCGACGAAGCGGCGGCTGAAGTCGGCAGGGCTGTCCTCGTCCCAGAGTGAGGCGGCGCTGGGCAGGTGTTGTGGATCAATCGCGCGTCGGATCAGCGCCTGGCCAATGCGGCGCGACTGCAAGGTCGGTTCGGCGAGTCGTGCGCCGATAAACCCGCAGGCCGTCGAACCGCTCAGTGCCCAGGCCGCCAGGGCGCTGCGACCGAGCATATCCACGGCCAGCAATTCGCAGGGTTGCCGGCCTTCAAGGTCGATCACTTGCAGGCTGTCGCCGGGCTGCAAAGCGACAAGGGTCAGGCCGCCAGCGGCCACCCGATAGCGCTCCAGGGTCGGGGCTCGGGCAAATAGTCCGGGCTCCCGCGGGCGTGAAACACGAGGTGCGTTCATGGTGAGGCTCCCGGGTCAACCGATCGACTTGACGGATTTCGGCGGTTCAGCGAGGTACGCCGCCATGGAGTCGTCAAGGGCATGCAGCCAAGGCGTGTGATGGGGTGGAGACTGGGTGCCGGTCATCAGCGATCGGTAGGACTTGTCGCGGTAACCCATGATGTTATGGGCCTTGTCGTGCTTCCAGTGCAGGAAGGTGTCGTTGACCGCGGCGATATCAAAGTTCGGGTAGTCGGTGGCGTCCACCAGTTGCTGGATATAGGCACCCTGGTATTCGAACATCTGCTGGTTGGTTTCAAGCTGCTGTTCACGGGCATGCCATTCCTGACTATCGGCGGCCCTTTGTGTCTGGTCGGGTAGGGCGATGCGTTGCAGGATCACGTCGCGGGCGTACCAGGCTTGGGCGTCGAACATGTTGAACGAGTACCACTGGTCCTGCATGCCGAGGTAAATCAGTTGCGGGTTGGGCTCCCAGAAAATGCCCTTGTACAGGTTCATCGGCCATAGCCGGTTATCGGTCTTGAGGCACAGTTCGTCCGGCAGGAAGGGGAAGTGATGTTTGTAGCCGGTGCACAGGATCACCGCATCGATGTGCTTGTGGGTGCCGTCGATAAAGTACGCGCGGTTTTTTTCCAGGCGCTGCAACAGCGGTTTTTCTTCCCAGTTGGCGGGCCAGTCATAGCCCATGGG